>CAYZKM010000842.1:0-1893 GCA_964478525.1 uncultured Bifidobacterium sp. | reverse complement strand
CGGGCCCGCGCACCGCGGCCGAGTTCACCGAGAACCTGCCGCTGTTCACCATGCCCATCCCGTCCGGGCTGTGGTCGGACCTGAAAGGCGCCGGCCTGGTCAGGCAGGACGCGCCGGTTCCCGCCTAGAGCATGATCACGCTGAGCGGAACCGTGGCAGCGTGTGAATCATGCGATCAAACAATAAGATAGCGCGCGCTGACCGTTTACGGTCAGCCGGAAAGCGCGCTAGCGGTGCCTCACGCCGCCAGGCGCGGCCTGCGATCTCGTGCCGCCAGGCGCGGCCTGCGATCTCGTGCCGTGGTCGGCGTCCGGCCACGGCACCGCCGTCAGATCCGGCCGGGCGCGGAAAAGCCCCGCCTATTTCCCTGCGCGCGGCCCATAGCCGCCGGCCGACAGCGCCAGCGCGGCGACATCGTCCACATGCAGGTGCAGATCGGCCGTCGTGCCGCAATCCTGTCCGGCCGTGGCACTTTGCCGGCCGGACCAGTGCGCGCGATAGGTGCGGGGCAGGCCGGGGCGCCGTTCCTCCAGCACCAGGCTGCCGCCGTGCTTGCGCACTGCTTCCAGCTCCAGCACGCATTTGCCGCCATCGGCGCGATCGACTTCCAGCCGCGGCACGGCATTGCGTCCGCTCGAGTCCGGCGGAAACGCGATGATGTCGCCCACGGCCGGGCCGATCCTGTCCGCCTGGCGGACAATGGCATTCACACTGGTTGAAACCAGCATCGCGACGCCGACCGCAAGAATCGGCGGCAGCAAAAGCCGAGCGGGTTTCCGGATATCAACAGGCATGTCGTCCACACTCCCAAACGCAGGCGCGGTACAACGTTGCCTCCCGAAGGTTGATATCGAGTAAACGTCGGGTCGACGCCACTCGTTTCTTCTCATGGCTGCTCTGCCAAAAAGAAAAAGGCGGTGCCGGAAGGCACCGCCAAGTTTGGGGAGGAGTCCAAGAAGAGGAAGCGGCTGAGAAGTCTCATCGCCCCCTCGAAAAGGAAAATGCCCCAGCTTTCGCCCGAGGCCATTGACCTGGATCAAACCCCTCGTTTTTTTATCGCGAGGAGGCAAAAATTCTTGCCAGCGCTTCCTCCCTGCCCAGCGCGGCCAGCGTGGCATCGATGCCGGGGCTGACCGTGCTGCCGGTCAGCGCGGCACGCAATGGCTGCGCGATCTGGCCCAGCTTGCGCCCGGTCCGTTCCGCGAACCCGCGCAGGGCCGCGTCCAGCGCGGGCACGGTGAAATCCGTCCCGCCCAGCGTCTCGGCCACGTCGCGCAGCAGCAGCCTGGCCTCGGCGGTCAGCTGGGCGGCGGCCTTGGGCTCCATCGGCAAGGGCACGGTGCGCGCCAGGAACGCGGCGGCGTCGGCCAGGTCGACCAGGGTCTTCGCCCGTTCCTTCAACTGCGGCATCAGCGCGCGGATGCGGTGCGCGGCGTTGGCGCCCAGCGACAACTCGGTCCGGTGCGCCAGGCGGCGCAGCACGTCCCGCGTCAGGCGGTCGTCGTCGGCCTTGCGGATATGGATGCCGTTCAGGTTGGTCAGCTTGGCATAGTCCATCCGCGAGGCGCCGCGGTTGACGTCCGTGATGTCGAACAGCCGGATCGCCTCGTCGCGGTCCACCACCTCCAGATCGCCATGCGACCAGCCCAGCCGCAGCAGGTAGTTGCACACGGCTTCCGGCAGGAAGCCCTGCTGGTCGAACTCCATCACCGAAACCGCGCCGTGCCGCTTCGACAGCTTGGCCCCGTCGGCGCCGTGGATCAGCGGGATGTGCGACATCGACGGCACCGACCAGCCCATGGCGTTGTAGATCACGGTCTGGCGCGCGGCGTTGGTCAGATGATCGTCGCCGCGGATGATGTGGGTGACGCCCATGTCGTGGTCGTCGACCAC
>CAYZKM010000841.1:0-1897 GCA_964478525.1 uncultured Bifidobacterium sp. | reverse complement strand
CTGTTCGCTGCCGCCCTACAGCCTGGCGCCCGCCACGATCACCGAGCTGAAGGCGGAAACCGAGGCGATGGCCAAGGCGCTGGGCGTGGTCGGGCTGATGAACGTCCAGTACGCGATCAAGGACGACACGATCTATGTGTTGGAGGTGAACCCCCGCGCGTCGCGCACCGTGCCCTTCGTCGCCAAGGCCACCGGCGTGCCGGTTGCCAAGATCGGGGCCCGCGTGATGGCGGGTGCCAAGCTCGCCTCCGATTTCAACCTCGATGACCAGGCCATCGCGCCGCATGTCGCGGTCAAGGAAGCGGTGTTCCCCTTCGCCCGCTTCCCCGATGTCGACACCATCCTGGGCCCGGAGATGAAATCGACCGGCGAGGTCATGGGCCTGGATGCCAGCTTCGAGCGCGCCTTCGCCAAGTCCCAGCTTGGCGCCGGCGTCACCCTGCCGATGGCCGGCACCGCCTTCCTGTCGATCAAGGACGCCGACAAGAAGGGCCTGCCCGCCCTGGCCCGCCGCCTGACCGAGATGGGTTTTTCCATCATGGCCACGCGCGGCACCGCCACCCGCATCAAGGATGCCGGCCTGCCGGTGACCGTGGTGAACAAGGTGCTGGAAGGCCGGCCGCATTGCGTCGACAAGATCCGCTCGGGCGAGGTGCAGCTGGTGATCAACACCGCCTCGACCCCGCAATCGGTCGCCGACAGCTATGACATCCGCCGCAGCGCGCTGACGCATGGGGTGCCGCACTATACCACGCTGGCCGGGGCGCGGGCCGCGGTGCACGCAATTGCGGCACTGAAGGCCGGAACGCTTGAAGTTGCGCCCCTGCAGTCCTACTTTCGCGGATCATTCTGAGTACGGCGCCCCGCCACGGCTGCGGCGCCGGCCTATGCGTGGCGTCGTCAGGACGCCGTTGACCCAGTCGATCGAAGGACCTCGACGTGCAGAAGTTTCCGATGACCGCCCCGGGCCTGCAGCGGTTGGAAGACGAGCTCCGTCACCTGAAGGCGCAGGAGCGTCCGGCCATCATCCGCGCGATCGCCGAGGCGCGCGCCCATGGCGACCTTTCGGAGAATGCCGAGTATCACGCCGCCCGTGAACGCCAGTCCTTCATCGAGGGCCGGATCGCCGAGCTGGAGGAGATCGTCTCGGCGGCCGAGGTGATCGATCCGTCGACCCTGTCCGGGGAGCATGTGAAGTTCGGTGCCCATGTCTGGCTGATCGACGAGGAGACCGAGAAGGAGAACACCTACCAGATCGTCGGCGTGCACGAGGCCGACATCAAGGTTGCCCGCCTGTCGATCTCCTCGCCGCTGGCCAAGGCCCTGATCGGCAAGAAGGTCGGCGACACCGTGTCGGTGCCGGCCCCGGGCGGCGACCGGTCCTACGAGATCCTGGGGATCAAGTTCATTTAGGAGCGGCGCGGCCGGCATGGTCACCCTGGACGACGTGATGGCGGCGGCCGATCGGATCGCCGGCAAGGTTCTGCGTACCCCGACGATCCCGAGCCACGCGATTTCCCGCGCCGTCGGCACCGAGGTCTTCCTGAAGCTGGACAACCTGCAGGTGACCGGCGCGTTCAAGGAGCGCGGGGCGGCCAACCGCCTGGCCATGCTGACGGCCGAGGAGCGGGGCCGCGGCGTGATCGCCATGTCCGCCGGCAATCACGCGCAGGCGGTGGCGCGCCATGCGCAGCTGCTGGGCGTGGCGGCGACCATCGTGATGCCGAAATTCACCCCTGCCACCAAGGTGACCCGCACCGCGGCCTGGGGCGCCGATGTCGTGCTGCACGGGGAAACCCTGGCCGAGGCGGCATCCCACGCCCACCACCTGGCCGACAGCCGGGGCCTGATCTTCGTGCATCCCTATGATGATCCCGGCGTGATCGCCGGCCAGGGC
>CAYZKM010000840.1:0-1899 GCA_964478525.1 uncultured Bifidobacterium sp. | reverse complement strand
CTGGCCATCATGTCGCTGCTGGAGGCAACGCTGACGCTACCCGGCATGGCCGGCATCCTGCTGACACTGGGCATGGCGGTGGACGCCAACATCCTGGTGAATGAGCGCATCAGGGAGGAGCAGAAGGCCGGGCGTCCGCCGCTGGCGGCGCTGGAGCATGGTTTCAAACGTGCCTACACGACGATCTTTGACAGCAACGCGACCGCGTTCATCTCACACGTCATGCTGTTTGCGTTCGGCAGCGGACCGGTGCGCGGTTTCGCGGTGACAATTACCGTTGGCATCGTCACCACGCTGTTCACCAACTGGATGCTGACGCGCCTGATTGTTTCGCGCTGGTATGTGCGGACCCGCCCGAAGCTGTTGCCGGTCTGAGGAGGCCGATCATGTTCTTCCGACCGATGATGCGCCTGGCGCCGGACAACACCCGCATCCACTTCATGCGCGGGCGCTACCTGGGGCTGATCGTTTCAGCATTGCTGTCCACCGCATCGGTGGTACTGTTTTTTTATCCCGGACTGCACCTGGGCATCGACTTCTCGGGCGGCGTGGTGGTGGAAATCCAGACCAATGGCCCGGCTGATTTCGGGCAGATCCGTTCCGCGCTGGCGCGTGAGTCGATTCCGGACCAGGGCGTGCAGCGTTTCGGCGGGGATGACGATGTGCTGATCCGCCTGGGCGCCCCGCCGGATGAGGCGGGGACGCAGGCGCTGGTCAGCAAGGTGCGGTCAGCACTGGAGAAGGGCGTGCCGGGGGCCAAGCTGATGCGCGTGGATGCGGTTGGCGCCAGTGTTTCGGCGGAACTGTTCCGCCACGGCCTGCTGGCACTGGGCATCAGCCTGGTGATGATCCTGGTCTATATCTGGTTCCGCTTTGAGTGGCAGTTCGCCGTTGGTGCGGTGGTGACGCTGATCCTGGATATCACGAAGGCGATCGGGTTCCTGGCAATTACCCGTATCGAATTCGATCTTGTGATGGTTGCGGCGATTCTGACTATTCTGGGCTACTCGACTAACGACAAGGTCGTCGTGTACGACCGGGTCCGCGAGAACCTGCGGAAGTACAAGTCGATGCCGCTGCGGGACCTGATCGACCTGTCGATCAACGAAACGCTGAACCGGACCCTGGGCACCTCGATGACCGTGTTCCTGGCCAGCCTGCCCTTGGCGCTGTTCGGCGGCGAATCGATCTCGGGATTTGCCTGGGTGATGCTGTTCGGGATCGTCGTCGGCACTTCGTCCTCCATTTTTATCGCCGCGCCCATTCTGCTGTTCCTTGGTGAGCACCGCCTGCGCCGCGATACCGCCGCGCCCATTGCCGCCAAGGGTAATCCTGCGACCACGCCGTGATCACACGCAGAGCTGGTTTGCTGGGGAGCCTGGCGGCGGTGTTGCCGCGTAGCGGGTTTGCGCAGCCTGTGCCGGTGACGATGATGATCGGGTCGGCCGCCGGTTCCGGGCTCGACCGCATCGGCCGCGCCTTCGCCACCCGTCTACAAAGTCATGCGTCGCAACTGGCTATTGGGATTCGCAATCTGCCCGGTGAGGGCGGCTGGACCATGTTGTCGGCTCTGGCGAGTGCATCGCCCTCAGTCTCCGCCTTCGGTTGGATCTCGGAGCCGACCCCGGTGGCGCGCATGATCGACCGCGACGATCCGAACCTGATGCAGCGCCTGCAACTCGTCGGCCGAGTGCAGCGCGAGCCGGTGGCCTTCGTCTCGCCGGCCAGCGATCCGGTTGACTCCGTGCAGGACATCATCCGCAGGGCGGCGGATGATGCCGATGCCGTGCCGCTGGCCACGCCCCAGGCCGGGAGTCCGTCGCACCTCGCGGCGCTCCGGCTGCAGGCGCTGGCGCAGACACGGTTGAACATCGTAACGTTTCCGTCTGCCTCCGCCGC
>CAYZKM010000839.1:0-1902 GCA_964478525.1 uncultured Bifidobacterium sp. | reverse complement strand
CTCGTCAGGCTCATAACCTGAAGGTCACAGGTTCAAATCCTGTCCCCGCAACCACAATATAGCCCGCAATCCCAATAGGTTGCGGGCTTTTTGATTCTCCCCTCCCCGACAAGCCGCGGTAAGGTAATACCACCCCGTCAGGCGGCTGACTCTCGGGGGATTCTCCGCTGTCGTGGGATGTGATTCGATCTGCCTTGCTGGATTCGGCGGAGGCGGCGGATGAGTGCGGCGGTGGCGATCACCCGGATGGACCACGCGGCGGCGGAGCTTCGCGCGGTTGAGCGCCAGGCCGAGCGGCGACGCCGGCGCCGGCGCCGGCCGGCGGTAGAACGTCGAACGGGCGATGGAAACCAGTTCGCACTGACGGACCACCGACAGCTTCGGATGCTCGGGTTCGATCGCCTCCCGTCTCCGATCCATGCTCATCGCCCGGAGACTTTGGCCAAAAAATCCCGTTCCACCACAAGCTGGCCGATCTTGGCGTGCAGACGGTCCAATTCGCCTTCCCGAGCCGCTTCCTTCGCTTCGGCACGCCCCGAGAACAGCGACGCGAGGCCGGTCTGGGCCTGCCGCTTCCACTCGTTCACCATCGTCGGGTGAATACCGTGCTTCGTCGCCAGTTGCGCCGCCGTCAGCTCCCCACGCAATGCTTCAAGAGCAACGTTCGCTTTGAAATACGCGCCGTATCGTTTCCGGGTGCCCGCCATCGGGTTCGTCCTCCTTCCGGGGCGAACCGAGCTTAACCACCTGTCCGATTTTCCGGGACCACCTCAGACATAGGCGTTTCCGAGAAGCGGCAATAGGGCGAACGCTTTTGGCGCAATCATAACTGCCAATGCGCGGTGGCCATAAGCCAGGCTTCAAGGACGCCGCGGCACGGCAGATGCGGGCGCGCGGAAAGTGCACGATCAGCAGGATCGCCGCCTTGGCGGCGCCGTGACCGGGCGTAGTGCGAGGGCAGATCCGTACAGCGAGGTGACCTCGTCGGGCAGTCAGATGGCGTCCAGGGCGCAGTGCGGTCATTTCGGACTTTCGATCAGCGGCGGCCCAGGCCGAACGGTGCAGGTGTGGACACGGGGTGGCCGGCTGAACGGGTGGGAGCGTTCATCGATATCTTTCACCGTTCGAGGCTCAGCTTCAATGAGGCCGTCCAGCCAGCGCGTGACCTGTAGCAGGGAGCTGCGGCGTTGTCACGTGTTGTGAGCTTCGAAAGGTGCCTTGACCCGGCAGCGAGCCCGACGCATGATCCAGTTGCCAACAAAAAGGGCCGCACCTGGCAGTGCGGCCCTTTGCAGCCTAATCACCGCAGCTATAGCTGCGCAGGATGACTTAACGATCCTTGGAGCATAGCCTTTCCTGTGTGTTTGGCAAGTTGCCGTTTTATCCACGGAGGTTTCAATGAGGTCCCGAAACTGTTCGCCCAAACTCACTCTCGCCGACGCGATCGAAATCTGGAAGCGCCGTCGTCTTGGCGAAGCCCAGCACAGCATCGCCTCGGCATTCCGCGTGAACCCCGGCCGTGTCGCCGAGGTTCTCGCCGGAACGCGCTTCCCGGAGGCCAAGCGGCTCTCCGAAATCTAACCGGACAGGGCGGCGGTCTCCGCCGTCGCCTCCACCGGGCGCGCACGACCGAAATTCATGAACTTCCCGACCGACATGCGATGCGCCACGAACACCTGATCTATCCCCAGATGACGCAGTGCCCCAGGGCGCCGCAAGTCCGGATGTGTCAGCATCGCGCGGATCGCCGCCAGTGTCGCCGGCTCCTGCCAGATCGGCCATGCCAATGAGAAACCGGCCGCCGACCCCCTGCCTCCCACGATCGCCGGCCGAACCCGCCCACCTCGCGCCATCGGCGCCAGGGTCAACGCACCGAGACCCACGGCGGCGAGCCGATTGGCA
>CAYZKM010000838.1:0-1904 GCA_964478525.1 uncultured Bifidobacterium sp. | reverse complement strand
ACGATCGGCGGCTGATATCAGATACGCCGGCCGCGGTTGCTGACCGGGGCCGGCGGGCAGGGCGCGTCATGGCGCGCCTGAACCTGTCCGAGACCACTCGTGGGTGTTCCGTGCCGCGGCGCGGTTCCCCTTAATGGACCAAGGTCTGCGCGTGGGAGACGGGGAAGCCAGGGATTGGCGGGGGTGACCCCGCGGCGACCTTGGTGGTTCCGGCTTGCGGGGACCGACCATCTTCGGATGGCGGGGTTCCCAGGACAGGCGAACCGGACCTGGCTGGCATAGCCGGCCTGGTCCTTGGGCAACCCGGCTCGCCGCCGTGCCGCGCCGTCTGGTGGCAGGGCATCACGAGCCAAGACGGAGACGAAGTGTGGACCGTACGGAGAAGCGGGAGTTCGTCGCCGAGCTGAATCAAGCGCTGTCCCAGACTTCGATGATCGTCGTGACCCGCAATGCGGGTCTGACGGTGGCCGAAGCGACGGATTTGCGGCGCAAGATGAAGGCCTCGGGGTCGACCTTCAAAGTCGCGAAGAACCGGCTGACCAACCTCGCCCTGGAAGGGACCCGATTCGACGTCATCCGGCCGATGCTGACCGGTCCGACCGCGCTTGCGTGGTCTGTGGACCCGGTGGCGGTGGCCAAGACGGCTGTCGAGTTCGCCAAGACCAACGAGAAGTTCGTGCTGATCGGCGGCGCGCTCGGATCCCAGATGCTGGATGCGGATGGGATCAAGGCGCTCGCGGAACTGCCGAGCCTGGATGAGCTGCGCGCAAGGCTGGTGGGGATGATTGCGACCCCCGCCACCCGGATTGCGGGCGTGCTGCAGGCGCCGGCGGGTCAGCTCGCTCGGGTCTTTGGGGCCTATGCCAAGAAGGACGAAGGGTCGGCCGAGGCCGCGTGATCGGGATGGGGGTCACTCCCCGTGTGCGATCGCATGGCAGGCAACCAGCAAGCGCGCGGGCCGGCGTCGGATGCCGGCTTGCATGGAACCAACCGAAGTCTAGATTAAGGGATCGACGAAATGGCTGATTTGCAGAACCTGGTGGACCAGCTGTCCAGCCTGACCGTTCTTGAAGCGGCGGAGCTTTCGAAGCTGCTCGAAGAGAAGTGGGGCGTCTCGGCCGCCGCGCCGGTGGCCGTTGCCGCCGCGCCGGCCGCCGGTGGCGCCGCTGCTGCCGCCCCGGCGGAGGAGCAGACCGAATTCACCGTGATTCTGGCCAGCGCCGGCGACAAGAAGATCAACGTCATCAAGGAAATCCGCACGATCACGGGCCTGGGCCTGAAGGAAGCCAAGGACCTGGTCGAGGGCGCGCCGAAGACCGTCAAGGAATCGGTGGGCAAGGATGAGGTGGCCAAGATCAAGAAGATGCTGGAAGATGCTGGCGCATCCGTGGAGGTCAAGTAACGCCACGAGGGCATACCATCATCCGGGCAGGTGGCTCCGCCGGGCCGCCTGCCCGTCTGGACTGGAGGCGGGTGGGAATCGGACGATTCCCGCCCGCGTTCCCGTTTCCGGCGGAAGAGTCCCCACGAGCGCGCCAGGTTCGTGACGGATTGATCGACGGCTGGCAGTACACAGGCAGGCAGGACGGGCAATGAACGCGATCACGAGGTCGTTTACCGGGCGCAAGCGCATCCGCAAAAGCTTCGGGCGGATCCCGGAAGTGGCGCCAATGCCCAATCTGATCGATGTGCAGCGCGCCAGTTACGAGGCGTTCCTGCAGATGAACGTGCATCCGGACAACCGGACCCATACCGGCCTGCAGGAGGTGTTCAAGTCGGTCTTCCCGATCGACGATTTCGCCGGCCGCGGCTTCGCCCAGCTTCTCGGCCTCGCCGCCCGGAAAATGCGAGATGCCGCCCAGCCGTACGCCATCCAGCATGGCGCCGTCGCGGATGGTGCCGTT
>CAYZKM010000837.1:0-1905 GCA_964478525.1 uncultured Bifidobacterium sp. | reverse complement strand
ATCCCTGATCGACCATGCGCTGACCGTCATCAACTATGTCGGTGTCGCCACGCCCAACTTCATGCTGGCCCTGATCCTGATGTGGGTCGCCTTCGCCTATTTCGATGTCAGCATCACCGGCCTCTATTCCCCCGAATTCGTCGAGGCACCCTGGAGCCTGGCCCGAATCCTCGACCTGCTCTCGCATATCTGGCTGCCCGCCCTGGTGCTTGGCATCGCCGGCACCGCTCGGCTGTCGCGGATCATGCGCGCCAACCTGCTGGACGAGCTGAACAAGCCCTATGTCGTCACCGCCCGCGCCAAGGGCATGAAGGAATGGCGGCTGGTGCTGCGCTATCCCGTGCGGCTGGCGTTCAATCCGCTGGTCAGCACCATCGGGTGGTACCTGCCGGCGCTGTTCTCGGGCAGCCTGATCGTCGCCACCGTGATGAACCTGCCCAATATCGGGCCGCTGCTGCTGCGCGCGCTGATCAACCAGGACATGTACCTGGCCGGCGGCATCCTGCTGATCTACTCGTTCCTGACCATCGTGGGCACGCTGCTGTCGGATGTGCTGCTGGCGCTGATCGATCCGCGCATCCGGGTGGAGAACTGACCGATGGCCGAGGCAGCACAGGCCGCCGGAGCGGCCGCCGAGGATCGCGTCGCCGTCGCGTCCAACTGGAAGCTGGTCTGGTGGCGGTTCCGCCGGCACTACCTGGCGATGGGCAGTGCCGCGCTGCTGATCGCCATGTACATGGTCGTGCTGGTCCCGGATTTCTTCGCCACCCAGGACCCCGAGCGCACCGATGCCCGCCAGGCCTTCATCCCCGTGCAGGCGGTGCATCTGTTCGACGCCGGCAGCCTCTCGCCCTGGGTGCCGGGTGTGGTCGGCAAGCGCAACCCGGTGACCCTGCGCATGGAATGGGCGGCCGATCCGGCGAAGAAGACGCCGGTCCGCTTCTTCGCCCGCGGCTACAGCTATCGCGTGCTGGGCCTGTTCCAGTCCGACCTGCACCTGCTGGCCCCGGTCGACCCGGCACAGCGCATCTTCCTGCTGGGATCGGACCGGCTGGGCCGGGACCAGTGGTCGCGCATCATGCATGGCACCCAGACATCGATGACCGTCGGGCTGGTCGCGGTCGCACTCAGCGTCATCCTGGGCGTCGTGCTGGGCGGGCTGTCGGGCTATGTCGGCGGCAAGACGGACCAGGTGATCCAGCGCCTGATCGAGCTTTTGCAATCGGTCCCGACCATCCCGATCTGGCTGGCCCTGTCGGCCGCCCTGCCGCGCGAATGGAGCCCGATCCAGGTGTTCTTCGCCATCACCGTCATCCTGTCCCTGGTCGGATGGACCACGCTGGGCCGCGAGGTGCGCGGGCGCTTCCTGTCGCTGCGCGAGGAGGATTTCGTCCTGGCCGCCCGCCTGGCCGGATGCGGGCGGATGCGGATCATCATGCGCCACATGATGCCGACCTTCCTGAGCCACATCATCGCCACCAGCTCGCTCGCGATCCCCGTGATGATCATCAACGAGACATCCCTGTCCTTCCTGGGCCTGGGCATCCGTCCTCCGGCGATCAGCTGGGGCGTGCTGCTGCAGGAGGCGCAGAACATCCAGACCCTGGCGCTGGCGCCGTGGCTGCTGACGCCGGGACTGGTGGTGATCGTGGCCGTGCTGGCCTTCAACCTGGTGGGCGACGGGCTGCGTGACGCCGCCGACCCCTACAGCAACTAGGCCCGCCATGACCGGAGAACCCCTGCTGTCGGCCCCCTTGCTGTCAGTGCGTGACCTGCGCGTTTCCTTCGCCCTGGACGAGGGCCTGGTGCGCGCCGTCGACGGCACCAGCTTCGACGTCATGCCCGGGCAGGTCCTGGGCATCGTGGGCGAGAGCGGTTGCGGCAAGAGCGTGACCATGGAGGCAA
>CAYZKM010000836.1:0-1908 GCA_964478525.1 uncultured Bifidobacterium sp. | reverse complement strand
GGCTGACCGTAACCGGTCAGCGCGCGCTATCTTATTGTCTGATCGCATGATTCACACGCTGCCACGATTCCGCTCAGCGTGATCATGCTCTAAAGGGCCGCGCCGCCGGAGTCGCAGCGGCGCGGGATGCCTTACGGGCGGGCGCGGCCTATCGCCGCCACCAGCCCCGCTTCTTCTCGACTGGCGCCTCGGTTTCGGCACCGACCAGGATCGGCTTGATCGCCGGTTCGGGGGGCGCTTCCTCCACGCTCGTCTCGGCCATGACCGCGACGGCAGGTTCAGCCGCCACCGGTTCGGCTACGGGTTCCGGTACCACCGGTTCCGGTACCGGTTCGATCACCGCGACCTCGGCGATGTGGTCCGCCACCGGGGCGGGTTCCACGGCCGGCGGTGCCGGCGGTTCGGCCAGCAGGACAGACCCCGCCCGCAGGGCCGGCATGGCGGCCATGGCCCATGCGCCGGCGGGTTCGGCCGGCGCTTCCGCCACCGCAGCGACCGGTTCTGCCATGACCGGTTCGGCCACGGGGGCCGCGGTGCGGCTTTCGGCCTGGCGTTCCACCTGGTCCATCACGTCGAAAATGTCGAACGCCTGGCCGCCGAACGGATTGGCCGGAGTCGGGCCGGTATACACCCCCAGCAGGTCCGGCTGGTCGGCGCCGGGCAGCGCATGCGTGGCGATCTCGCCATCGCTGTCCCGCCGCCGCCGGCGCCCGCCGCGCCGGCCACGCCGGCGGGCCCGCGCCTCGTCGTCGGTCTCGGTCTCGGCCTCGGTGGCCGGTGTGGTCTCGGGCGGTTCCGCGCCCTCGGCCGGGGCGGCGGCCGCGGCGGTTTCCACCGGCAAGGCCTCGATCACCTCCACGACCTCGATCGAGTCCGATTCCTCGGGCCCCTCGGCCCGGGCTTCGCCGCGGCTGTCCGGCCCGTCGTCATCGCGGCGCCCACGCCGGCGCCGGCGGCGGCGCTTGCGTCCGTCGCCATCGCGCGGTTCGGCGGTCTCCTCCGCGCGCGCCTCCTCGGCGTCCTCATCCTCGGGTTGCGGCGCGACGGCCTCGAACTCGTCATCCTCGGCCGTGTCCGGCACGTCGGGGGCGTCGACCACCTCCGCCTCGGCCATCCGGGCGGGCGCCGGCGCGGCGATGGGCTGCACCATGTCGGGGGTGATGAAGGACGCGACCTCGCCGGCGACCTGCGCCCGCGCCCGCTCGATCCGATAATGCGGCGAGACCTGGCCGTCATCGGCGGCGATGATCACCCGCATGCCGTAGCGCATCTCGATCTCGCGCAGCCGCTCCCGCTTGTGGTTCAGCAGATACAGCGCGATCGAGGTCGACACATGCACCACGATCTCGGCGGCGCGGCGCTTGCTGCCCTCGTCCTCGATCCCGCGCAGGACATGGATCGCCGCGCTCTCGGTGCTGCGGACATGGCCGGTGCCGGCGCAATGCGGACAGGTGATGAAGCTGGTCTCGGTCAGCGATGGGCGCAGCCGCTGGCGGCTCATTTCCAGCAGGCCGAAATGGCTGATCTGCCCGACCTGGATGCGCGCCCGGTCGTTCTTCAGCGCCTCCTTCAGCCGGCGCTCGACCATCCCGTTATGCTTGCGCGACTCCATGTCGATGAAGTCGATCACGATCAGCCCGGCCAGATCGCGCAGCCGCAGCTGCCGGGCCACCTCGTCGGCCGCCTCCAGGTTGGTCTTCAGCGCCGTCTCCTCGATCCCCCGCTCGCGCGTCGCCCGGCCCGAGTTCACGTCGATCGCCACCAGCGCCTCGGCCTGGTTGATGATCAGGTAGCCGCCGCTCTTCAGCTGCACGGTCGGCGACAGCATCGCGTCGAGCTGCGCCTCCACCCCCATCTTCGCGAACAGCGGCCCGCACATCTCGGCCGCGACCTCGGCGACATCGCGGC
>CAYZKM010000835.1:0-1912 GCA_964478525.1 uncultured Bifidobacterium sp. | reverse complement strand
CTGTCGGGCGGAGAGCAGCAGCGTGTCGCCCTGGCCCGCGCCTTCGCCGCGACACCCAAGCTGCTGCTAGCAGACGAGCCGACCGGCAACCTGGACCACGCGACCGGCGCCGGGGTGATGGATCTGCTGTTCTCGCTGCGGGCGCGGTTCGGCACGACCTTGCTGCTGATCACCCATGATCCGGCCCTGGCCGATCGCTGCGACCGTCGCATCCACCTGGCCGACGGACAGGTCACCACCCCGGTCCCGGCATGACCCTCGCCTTCCGGCTCGCTCGGCGGGAACTGCGCGGCGGCGTCCGCGGGCTTTGGATCGTCCTGTTCTGCCTCGCCCTGGGCGTCGCGGTCATCGCCGCCGTCGGCACGCTGCGCGCCGCCGTCGACAGCGGCCTGGCCGGCGATGCCCGCCGCATCCTGGGCGGCGATCTGGAGGTCGATGCCTCGGCCGCCCCGCTGCCGGACGCGCTGCGCGGCTGGCTGGGCGCGCGGGGGGCGCGGATCTCCGACATCACGCAGATGCGCTCGATGCTGGTCGCGCCGTCCGGGGAGCGGTCGCTGATCGAGCTGAAGGCGGTCGACGCGGCCTGGCCGCTGGTCGGGGAACCGAAGCTGGACCCGCCGGTCCCGCTGCGCGATGCGCTGGCCCCGCGCGACGGGCTGTACGGGCTGCTGGCCGATCCGGTGGTGCTGGACCGGCTGGGCGTGAAACCGGGTGATACCGTGCGGCTGGGCACCGCGACGTTCCGTGTGGCCGGCGCCCTGACCTTCGAGCCCGACCGCGTGCTGACCCCGTCCTTCTTCGGGCCGCGGGTGATGATCGACGCGGCGGCCCTGCCGGCGACCGGGCTGGTCACCCCGGGCTCGATCGTGCGCTACAGCCTGCGGCTGACCCTGCCGGACCCGCGCTTCGCCGATTTCGTCGCCCGCGACCTGCGCGCCGCCTTCCCCGACCGCGGCTGGCGGGTGCGCGATCCGCGAGACGCCGCGCCGGCGGTGAAGCGGTTCCTGGACCAGGCGAGCCTGTTCCTGACCCTGGTCGGCCTGACCTCGTTGCTGGTCGGCGGCATCGGGGTCGCCAACGGCGTGCGGGCCTGGCTGGATGCGCGGGCGCGCACCATCGCCACCCTGCGCTGCCTGGGGGCGTCGTCGCGCCTGGTGTTCACGGTGTGCCTGATCCAGGTGATGGCCCTGGCGGGCCTGGGCATCGCCATCGGGGTGCTGGGGGGGATGATCCTGCCGGCTCTGGGTGCGTGGCTGCTGCGCGATCTGCTGCCGGTGCCGCCGGTGCCGGGCATCTACCCCGGCCCGCTCGCACTGGCCGCGCTGTACGGGGTGCTGATCGCGCTGGCCTTCTCCCTGTGGCCGCTGGGCCGAGCGGCGCGAATTCCCGGCGGGGCGCTGTTCCGGGACGGGCTGCTGCCGGACCGGATAACCCCGCCCAGGCCGCTGGTGGTGGCCAATGCGCTGGTCGCCGTCCTGCTGGTCGGGCTGACGATCGCCACCGCCTCTGACCGGAGCTTCGCGCTGTGGTTCTGCCTGGCCGCCGGCGGGACGCTGGTGCTGTTCCGGCTGGGGGCGATGCTGCTGATGCGGGCATCGCGCGCCCTGCCCCGGTCCGGCACGCCCTGGCTGCACCTGGGCGTGACCAACCTGCACCGCCCGGGGGCGCCGACTCCGATGCTGCTGCTGTCGGTCGGGCTGGGGCTGTCGACGCTGGCGGCCGTGGCGCTGATCCAGGGCAATATCCGCCAGGAGATCCTGGGCCAGATGCCCGCCAACGCCCCCAGCTTCTTCTTCGTGGACATCCAGAACGACCAGATGGCGCGCTTCGAGTCGCTGGTCCGCGCCCAGCCGGGGCTGCGGGAGCTGCGGTCGGTGCCGTCGCTGCGCGCGCGCATCGTCGCGGTGAACGG
>CAYZKM010000834.1:0-1912 GCA_964478525.1 uncultured Bifidobacterium sp. | reverse complement strand
GTTTCCCAGGGTGTCAGTCGGCGAAGACCCAGGAAGTAGCGCAGCGCCGGGACAGAGTCACGACCGGTTGGTTTTGCCGGAAAATCCGCCCCCGCCGGCCCCGCGGCCGGCCCGGCGGGGGCGGCGGTGTCAGAGGCTGGGCTGCCAGGCCATCGGCACCATCTGGAAGCCGGCGGCCTCCTTCGCGATGAAGCCGGTCGCCGGGAAGGCCGCGTGATAGAACGACACCTGCAGCCGGTCGGTCGCCGCCATGTCCAGCAGCTTGCGTCGCGTCTGGATCGCCTGCTCGCCATCCATGTCGAACACCGCCGTCCATTCCGGCTTGCGGGCGAACAGGACGGGGTTGTTGGTCGTGTCCGACATCATCAGCAGCCTGCCGTTGCCCGAGGCGATCGCGAAGGCCGTGTGGCCCGGCGTATGGCCGGGCGCGGCGACGGTGGAGATGCCGGTGATCGGTTCCTTCCCCCATTCGAACATCGTCACCTCCTTGGCGCGCGGGCCGAAGACACGGCGCACGGTCTGGAAGGCGGGCTTCAGCCCGTCGGGGGCGGCGGCCATCTTCTCGTCGTTCATCCAGAACGCCCATTCCGGGGCGGGCACCATCAGCTGCGCCTTCGGAAACACGTCGGTGCCGTCCTTCAGGCGCAGGCCGTTGATGTGGTCGCCATGGAAATGGCTGATCATCACCGCGTCGACATTGGCCGGGTCGAAGCCGGCGGCCTTGAAGTTGCGCATCCATGTCCCGGTGGTCGGCGCGCCCATGTCGCCGTTGCCGGCATCCAGCAGCACCAGCTTCGCACCGGTGTTCACCACCAGCGTGGTGAACGGGATGGTCATCCTGTCGGTGGGCAGGAACGCGGCCCCCAGAGCGGCCTTCACCTCATCCAGCGAGGCGTTCTTGATGAACCCGTCCAGCGGGCGGAACGCGACGCCGTCATTGATCGCCGTCACCTCCAGGTCCCCGACCTTGAAGCGGTAGAAGGCCGGGGCCTGCTGGCCGGCCGGTGCCTGCGCGGCATGGCCGGCGCGGGGCAGGACGGGGGCAAGCGCGGCGGCGACGGATGCCACAAGCGCGGTGCGGCGATTCAGATGCATGCGAACTCTCCCGGATTGATGGGCTTCGGCCGTCCGGACAGGACGCGCCACGGTCATGGGACATCCCGGCGGAGGGAATTATTCCCGTTCGGGAACCACCATCACCGCAGATGCCCGCGAGCCATGGCCGCGAGACACCGCCGCGCGCGGGCGGCGCACAGGACCGGAGGAGAATGGCGGCGCCCCTTCTCGTGGCAGGGCGCCGCGCGGGCCGTCACTCGGCGGCTTCGGCCTCCTCGCCTTCCTCGGGCGAGACCAGCATGGCATTCGCCACCACGCCGGAATGTTCGCGGATCTTCGCTTCCAGCGCGTTGGCCATCTCGGGGTGATCGCGCAGGAACTGCTTCGCGTTCTCCCGCCCCTGGCCGATGCGCTGGCTGTCATGGCTGAACCAGGCGCCGGATTTCTCCACCACGCCGGCCTTCACGCCAAGATCGAGCAACTCGCCCACCTTCGAGATGCCCTCGCCATACATGATGTCGAACTCCACCTGCCGGAACGGCGGGGCCAGCTTGTTCTTCACCACCTTCACGCGGGTCTGGTTGCCGACGACGTCGTCCCGCTCCTTGATCTGGCCGATGCGGCGGATATCCATGCGGATCGAGGCATAGAATTTCAGCGCATTGCCACCCGTGGTGGTCTCGGGGTTGCCGAACATCACGCCGATCTTCATGCGGATCTGGTTCAGGAAGATCAGCATGCACTTCGAGCGGCTGACGCTGCCGGTGATCTTGCGCAGCGCCTGGCTCATGAGACGGGCATGCAGGCCCATATGGCTGTCGCCCATCTCGCCTTCCAGCTCGGCGCGCGGCACCAG
>CAYZKM010000833.1:0-1914 GCA_964478525.1 uncultured Bifidobacterium sp. | reverse complement strand
ACCTGGCCGGGCGGCGTGTCCTGCCCGGCTTCGCAGATCAGGACCTTGTTGCTGCCGCGCGCCGACAGGCGGTTGCCCAGAACCGAGCCGGCGGACCCGCCGCCGACGATGATGTAGTCGAATTCCATTGCCGTCTCCCGACGCGCGTCACGTTTCCCCGGCCGTCAAGGTGCCCGGAAAGCGACCGCGGCGCAAATCGGCTGGCGTCGTGGCGCGCCGGGCGGTCAGCGGCTGGTTCGGCGCTCGTCGAAGCCGAGGAAACCGGCCGACGGGGCCGGCGCGCCGCCATCGTTGGCGTATTGGCGGGCGTAGTCGGGCTGCGGCTTCGGGGCAGCGGTGCGGGGCGGCGGCGCGGGGCGTTCGGCGGCCACGCGCTGGGAACCGGCGCGGGTCGGGCGCGGGCTGTCGCCGCCGGCGAAGGGCGAGGATGCGGCCTGCTGGCCCCGGGCCGATCCGCGCGGCCGGTCGGCGCCGCGCATCGACAGCAGCAGGAAGGCGATGTCGTTCTTGCCCAGATCGATGGCGAGCTCGGTCGCCGTGATGCCCAGGATGTTGTGCGCCTTCAGGTCGGCACCGCGGCTGAGCGCATCGCGCACCGCCCCGATATCGCCGCGGTTCACACCGTCGAACAGCGCCTCGTTCGGCGGCATGTCCAGCGGGATGCGGTTGGGCGGCGCCGCGCCGGACGATTGCGCGCCGGGCAGCGCCGGCGGGGCCGGTGGCTTCTGCGGCTGCGGCGCGACCTGGTGGCGGTTGCTCGAACCCGCGACGCTGTCGCGCGCCGACCCGACCTGCGCCTGCGCGGCCGAGGGGGACAGCATCAGGCCGACCGCCAGAAGACCGGCGGCCGAGGCAGTGGACAGGGCGGTGAGGCGCATCGGGATCTGGACCATGGAAGACTTATAGCTCAGGCCGGGTTGAGCCACCAGAACCCGATATTGAGATAGGTCGCATACAGGCTCCAGCCCAGATAGGGCAGCAGAAGCCAGGCGGCCCACCGGTCGATCCGGCGGAAGGCATGGATGGTCGCCCCCAGCAGGACCAGCAGCGCGAGGATGATGGCCAGCGCGGCGCGCGGGCTGTGCAGGGCGAAAAATGCCGGGGTCCACACGGCGTTGGCGGCCAGCTGCCAGCCCCACAGGCGCAGCGCGGATCCGCTGCGCTGGCGGCACCACACGCGCCAGGCGGCCACGCCCATCATCACGTACAGCACCGTCCAGACCGGGGCGAACAGCCAGTTCGGCGGGGTGCCCGGCGGTGCCGCCAGCGTCACGTACCAGGTGCGCACAGCGCCGGCCGAGACCGAGCCGCCGACCATGCCCACCAGAAGGCACAGGCCCACGAAGCCGATCAGCGCCAGGATCGGGGAAAACGGTGCGGACGGTCCTGGTTCGGATCGCCACCAGTTGCGGCGGGACTCCCGGAAGACACGTCTCCTTGCACCTCGATCCCCGCGATATGGGCACGCCCACCCTCGGCGGGAAGGGCCATTACCAGCCGTTGATGCGCGGCCACATGGCGACGACCTCGTCCTCGCCGTCGACGACATAGTAGCGGTCATGCGCCGCGGCGGTCATGCAGGTATGGTTCGGGGCGATGCGCAGCCTGCCGCCGACCGCCAGCTCGATCGGGCGGGCGGGATCGATCTCGATCACCCCATGCTCCTGGTAGGCGCGCCGGACGATGGCGTTGCCATAGCTGCGCCCGCCGGCCAGGTCCAGCGCCAGGCCGAAGCCGAAATCGCGCGGCGCGCTTTCCGTGCTGCGATCCTTCGACAGGGCCAGCCCGCCGGCATCCACCAGCACCCGGCCCGGGCGGCGGCCGATCACGCTGGTCAGCACCGTCACCGCGATCGCGTCCATGCCATGGGTCTCGATCTCGGCCTGGAACAGGTCGCCGAACATGTAGACGCCG
>CAYZKM010000832.1:0-1919 GCA_964478525.1 uncultured Bifidobacterium sp. | reverse complement strand
CACCCCGTCGAACACCGCGCGCCCGTCCATGTCGCGGTTGAAGCCCAGATGCACGAAATCGCGCAGCACCCGCCCGCTTTGGGAGATGCCGAACCCCGCCGCATGCCGCACCGTCCCGGCCAGCGGATTGGCCGGCGAGCGGTCATGGCGCAGGAACGACACCAGGTCGCGGATCGCGGCGAAGCCGATGCCCATCACCGTCGGGTCGCGCGCGGGATAGATGAATTCATGGATCGCGCCGCGATCGAAACCCGGCGCGCGGGTGATCTCGATATGCCCCGCATCGACATAGCGCCACGACAGCCCGGGCGGGGATACGCGCGGGTCCCGCTCCCGCCCGCGCACCGTCAGGCTCGCTTTGGCGGGATCGAGGTCCGCCGCCGGATAGGACAGCGTGGCGAGAAAGGTGGTTTCCGAGGTTTCCTGGATGAACGCGTCACCCGGACCGCCCAGCCCCTCGGCGATGAACTCGTCGCGGCTGATCTTCACGATCGGCCTGCCATCGTCGGTCGCGGTCGGGAATTCGGCGTTCAGCCGGTCCGCTCCGGCGGGCACGCCGGTCTGCCAGGCGCTCCAGACCATCGAGAAACCCTGGCGCATCAGGAACCCGCTGCCGGCATGCGCCGCCGTGGTCGGGCGGTTGCCGTCCTGTGCCAGGTTCAGCCGGTGCAGCATCAGCTTGTTGCCGCGGTTCGGCACGTCGTACAGCAGCCAGCCATTGCCGCGCGAGAGGTCCACCGGCTGGATCAGCGAGACGTCGGACCGGTACTCGACCCGCCCGGCCGCGTTGCGCGGCGCCTTGTCCAGCAGCACGATGCCGGCGTTCAGCGGATGCGCCGGGTCCAGCTCGCCATGCACGGTGCCCGAGATGCATTCATACCGGCCGACCCCGTCGAACACGAGGCCGTCGAAGACCGGCGAGATACGCTCCTTGACCTCGAAGCGCAGCACGCTGCCTGGATTGGACGCCATGGTTTCCTCCGCTGCGGCAGCGTCCGGTCGTTCCCCGGCCGGCGGCCCCGGGACCAGATAGCGGAACGACTTGCCGGCCGAGTCAAGCTTCGGCGCGGCCCGCCTATCCCAGTTCGGCGACGGCGATGGTCAGCAGCCCCAGGACCAGATTGACGGTGATCAGCTTGCGGATCAGCTCCGCCGCGGCGGCCTTCTCGGCCACGGCGGTCGCGGCCTGGAAGCGGCGATAGGGGCCGAAGAAGATCACCACGAAGATGATGGCCATCGCCAGCCCGGCCGTCAGCATCAGGTGGATCGGCCAGCGCACGCCGGCCATGCCGCCCAGATACAGCATGATCATCGCATACCCGGTCACCAGCAGCAGCGGCATCGCGTGCCACACGATCAGGAAGAAGCGGCGAAAGACCTGGGTATGCAGCGCGATCCGCTGCGCCGGTTCCAGCACCGCCAGGCTCGGGCGCAGCACCAGGACGGCGAACACCATGCCGCCCACCCAGACCGCGGCGCTCAGGACATGCAATATTTTCAGCAGGACGAAGGCGTTCATCGATGCATCTCCAGCATTTCGGTCAGCAGGGCGCGCAATTCGGCGGCACCCAGGGAACGTGGGGCGGCTTCGGTAATCCCCAACCCCTGGGCGAAGGCGTTGGCGAAGCCGGCACGGTTGCCGATGCTGGCGTGCAGCGGTGCGTGGCCCGCCGCGGCCAGTTCGGCCACGATCCGGTCCCGCAGGCGGGACGTCGCGGGCACCCGGTTCATCACGAGCGCCGGTGCGCGCCGTTCGGCCTCGGCCAGCCTGACCGTGCCCTCGGCCGCCCAGGCATCGGGCAGGCTGGGCTGCACCGGGATCAGCACCAGGCTGGCGCCGCGTATGGCCAGCCTGGCATCGGTGTCGATCTGTGGCGGGCTGTCGATCAGGATCGCGTCATGGTCCCGCTGCCGCCGCT
>CAYZKM010000831.1:0-1924 GCA_964478525.1 uncultured Bifidobacterium sp. | reverse complement strand
TGGACCTGATCCCGACCGACCAGAACATCTTCGGCCTGCAGGATGTCAGCGCCGACGAGGAGGTGGCGGGCCTGCCCATGGAAGCCGACGATCTGTCACCCGAGGATATGGAAGCGGCCATCGAGGCGGAACTCGGCGGCCGGCCGCGTCGGTAGCCGGCCATGAAACCAGGGGGCGCCGGTCGCCAGGCACCACGGCCTGCACCCGCCCCCCTGATGCTGCCCATTGCCCTGGCCCCCGACGGCACCGCCGCGGGGTCGTCGGGCGAGACGACCGCCCCCCGCCCGCCGATCATCCGCCAGTTCGAGCTGACCGAGAAGGTGCACGCCTATGATCCGAAGGCGGATACCGGGCTGATCGACGCCGCCTATGTGCTGGCGATGCAGGCGCACGGCCAGCAGCGGCGCGACAATGGCGATCCCTATATCACCCACCCGGTCGCGGTCGCCGATATCCTGGCGGGCTACCGGCTGGACACCGCCTCGATCGCCACCGGGCTGCTGCACGATGTGATCGAGGATACCCCGGTCAAGCTGCCCGACCTCGAAGCCCGGTTCGGCAAGGAAATCGCCGGCCTCGTCGATGGCGTGACCAAGCTGACGCGGCTGGAAGTGCAGTCCGACCGCACCAAGCAGGCGGAGAATTTCCGCAAGCTGGTCCTGGCCATGAGCCGCGACACCCGGCGGCTGCTGGTCAAACTGGCCGACCGGCTGCACAACATGCGAACCCTGCATTTCGTCCGCAACGACGACCGCCGCAAGCGCATCGCGCGGGAAACGCTGGAGATCTACGCCCCGCTGGCCGAACGCATCGGCATGGATTCGGTGAAGACCGAACTGCAGACGCTGTCGTTCATGCAGCTGGAACCCGAGGCCTATGGCACCATCCAGGCACGGCTGAACTTCCTGCGCGGCCAGGGTGCCGATGTGATCGACGAGGTGCGCAAGGAATTGCTGGATGTCTGCCACGAGGCAGGGATCGAGGGGGCCGAGGTGATGGGGCGGGAGAAATCGCCCTACTCGATCTGGGAAAAGATGCACCGCCGCAACGTGGCGTTCGAGCAGCTGTCCGACATCATGGCGTTCCGCGTCGTGGTACCGACACAGGCCGACTGCTATGCCGCGCTGGGCGCCGTGCACTCGGCCTATCCGGTGATCGCCGGGCGGTTCAAGGACTATATCTCGACCCCGAAATCCAACGGCTACCAGAGCCTGCATACCGGGGTGACGCTGCGCGAACCGCGCAACCAGAAGATCGAGGTGCAGATCCGCACGGCCGAGATGAACGATGTCGCCGAGAACGGCGTGGCATCGCACTGGCTGTACAAGACCCATGACACCAAGGTGGATGGCCGCGACACCCAGCGCTTCGGCTGGGTGCAGGACCTGCTGGAGATCCTGGAGAATTCCAGCGCGCCGGACGAGTTCCTGGAAAACACCAAGCTGGAGCTGTACGAAGACCAGGTCTTCTGCTTCACGCCCAAGGGCCGGCTGATCCAGCTGCCGCGCGGGGCAACGCCGGTCGACTTCGCCTACGCGGTGCACAGCCAGGTCGGCGACACCTGCGTGGGGGCCAAGATCAACGGGCGGCTGCTGCCGCTGCGCCACCAACTGCAGAACGGCGACCAGGTCGAGATCATGACCGCCCGCGGCGGCACGCCGTCGCCGCAATGGGAACGCTTCGTCGTCACCGGCAAGGCGCGCGCCCGCATCCGCCGCTTCATCCACCAGGAACAGCGCCAGCAAAGCCGCGATGCCGGGCGCGCCGAACTGGCCAGGGCCTTCCGCCAGGCCGGCGTGGACGGGTCCGAGAAGGCGCTGGAGCCGGCGTTGAAGGCGCTGAAGCTCGGCACCGTCGACGACCTGTACATCGCCGTCGGCATCGCCAACCTCACCCCGTGCCACGTGGTGGGCACCGGCATCCC
>CAYZKM010000830.1:0-1931 GCA_964478525.1 uncultured Bifidobacterium sp. | reverse complement strand
CGCTACGGGCGCCGCCATCGTATCCCTTCCTAGCCTATTCAACTTTCAAAGAGCGTGCCGGGCGGACCCGGCGTCCCGTTCCGAACCAGGCGGTTCGTGTCGGGAGGCGCCTTTTAGTCGTCCCCCCTCCCGGGTGTCAACGAATTGTCTCGACGCACCGCGATTTTTTTCAAACCCCCTTAACCGATTGAAATTAAAAGACAGCAAGGCCACCCAAGACGGAAAACACCGAAACAGGGGAGCCATGCCGCACCGGCATGGCCCCTTCAAACCCTAGATCCAGCGCGGGTTCGGCTCACCGCCCAGCAGGTACAGCCCGACCGTCTCGAAATGCGTCCGCCGGCCCTGCATCTGCTGCGAGACGCTGTTCATGTCCCGCAGGCGCCGCTCGAACGGCTCGTTGTCGAAAATCGCGGTGGACCCCGCCTCGTGATACATATGGTGGACGACGTCGCGCGCCGTATGGATCGCGAAGGTCGATGCCTGGCGGATCGCCACCCGGTTCGCGATGGTGATCTCTCCGGTCCGCGCCACGTCGTCCCAGACATCGTCCAGCACCTTGTGCAGCCCGGCCCGCGCCGCCTTCAGCGCCCCGTCGGAATAGCCGATCACGTGCTGCACCGCCTGGTTGTCGCGCAGCGGCTCGGTCGACCAGGCCTGGGTCTTGCCCTTCACCAGCTCGATCACCGCATCCACCAGCGCCCTTGCATTGCCCAGCGCGACCGAGGCGAACCCGCCCGCGTACAGCTGCATTGAATGGAACCGGTACAGCGTGTCCTGGACCTGCCGCTCGGGGGCGTATTCGCGGGTCAGCGAATGCGCATCGTCCACGAACAGCCCGTCCAGCTTGTAGCTGTCGCTGCCGGTGCCGCGCAGCCCGACCACCTTCCAGGTCTCCAGCAGCCTGGTCTGGCCCTGCCGGATCAGCATCGTACGCTCCCATGGCCGCCCGTCGGGGCGCCGGATCGGCGTGCCGTCGGCCTCGAAGCACGGCGCCATCGCGCCGAGCCAGGTGGCGTGGTGAGCGCCGGAGACGAAGGTCCAGGTGCCGGTGACCTTCCAGCCGCCATCCGCCCGCACCGCCCGCGCGCCCGGCCCCTGGCCCCAGGCCAGCACGGCGCGCGGGTCGTCCCACACCTCATGCGCGACCGCCGGCGACAGATAGGCCGCTGCCATCGAGCAACCCGAGCCCTGGTTCATGCACCAGGCCGTGCTGGGATCGCCCTCGGCGATCGCCTCGACGCAGCGGACATAGTCGGATGGGCGCAACTGATACCCGCCATAGACCCGCGGCAGCAGCAGGCGGAACAGGCCGGCGCCGTGCATGGCGTCCAGCACGTCCACCGACAGCTCGTACTGTGACTCGATCCGCGGCGCGGCGGCGCGCAACAGGGGGATCAGCGATCGCGCCCGGGCCAGGCAATCGGCGGCGGTCGTGTCGGTGTCAGTTGCCACCCCACCCTGTGCCATGTGGTTCATTGGATCAGTTCCTCATGTCTGCATCCAGGACGCTACGCCGGTTGCCGTTCGGCAGGAAGGGACCAGCGCCCGGGGCGAAGTCGGGGGCGTGTGGTCAGTCCGCTGGACGGTCCGCATGGCGGCCAGGACGTCGTCTCCCGCGCAGGGGGAAGCCGGAATGACGCACGAGCCAGGCGCGTTCGTTCCACTGCCCGAAGGGTTCCACATTTGACATACCAACGGGGTCCCCGCAATACTCATCGGTAAATTTCTGGCCTCGGACATTGCGGCAACGCCGTGTCCGCGGCCGGATATTGTGCGTATCGACCGACAGGACCGGAGAGTCTTCATGAAGCTGATGTGGTTTCACCTGATGCCGTACACCGAGTTGCCCGAGGATTTCCGGGACGCCAACCCGTCGGTCTGGGTCGATATCCATTCCTCGCTGTTCGATCCGAAGCGCGCGCACCTGA
>CAYZKM010000829.1:0-1952 GCA_964478525.1 uncultured Bifidobacterium sp. | reverse complement strand
CGACGGCCTTCGCCTCGAGCGCGGGGTCGGTCGGCCCCTGCATCGCGGCGCATCGGCCATGAGCTGGTCGATCATCCTGGGCCGCAAGCAAACCGGCTTCAGCATCTTCCGCCCGACCGACGGGCTGGACGAAGGCCCGGTGATCAAAATGTACACCGTGCCGATCGAGGCCGAGGACACGCTGGGCACCCTGTATTTCGGCAAGATCTTCCCGATGGGCGTCTCCGGCCTGATCGAATGCGCCGAGATGGTCGTCGCCGGCAAGGGCCCCGCCCTGGCGCAATACGAACCCGACGCCGGCTATGAAGGCATCATCCGCGACGCCGAATCCCGCATCAACTGGGCGAACCACGTCGATATCACCTTCAACCTGATCCGCGGCTGCAACCCCGCCCCGGGCGCATGGACCACCCATGACGGCAAGAAGCTGTTCCTGTACGAAAGCACGAAGCGCATCGCCCGCACCTTCGGCGAGGTGAAGGGCCGCAAGATCGGCGAGGTCGTCGCCCAGAACGGCTCCACCCTGGTGATCCACGGCCAGGGCGGATTCATCGAGGTGCACCGCATCCGCCCCGACGGCGGCAGGAAAGGCGCGGCGGCCGACGCCGGCGTGCCGGTCGGGGCGATCCTGGGCGGCTAGCGCATGGTCACGCCGGGCGGAATCGTGGCAGCGTGTGAATCATGCGATCAGACAATAAGATAGCGCGCGCTGACCGGTAACGGTCAGCCGAAAAGCGCGCCAGGGCGGGATCACGCCGGGCGGCGCCGCAACAGCATGTGACTCGTGCGATCAGACAGGACGACACGGCGCGTCGGCCCATTCACGGCCATCCGCAAAGCGCCCTGTCGCCCGCATCACGGCATACCACCACGGGAAATTGCGACACTGCGGCAACGTTCCACCGGGTTTTTTCCGACGGGTCGTTGCCGAGAACGCCTGTGGATTGTAGCGTCCGCTGCGATACCCCGAACCCGGATCAGTCTTTATATGCATGCCCGCTCGTTTGTGGCCGCCGCGGCGCTTCTCCTCGCCGGCAGCGCCTATGCCGCCGATCGCGACCTGACGGTCGTGCTGCGGGGCGACGCGCTGCGGCCGACGATGCACGACATATTCCTGCAGCCTTTCACGACCGGGGCGGACATCCCGGTCAAGGTCGAAACCTGGGAAGGCGGGATCGACGCACTGCGGACACAGGCCAAGGCGCCCGACAACACCTGGGACATCGTGCAGGTCGACGCCGGGGAACTGGCGACCGGCTGCACCGAGGGCCTGTTCGAGAAGATCGACTGGACCGCGGTCGGCGGCAAGGACCACTACACCGCCGCCGCGGTCAGCGATTGCGGCGTCGGCGCCCTGGTCGCGAACATGGTCCTGGCCTGGGACAAGGACAAATTCCCCGCCGTCCCGACCTGGGCCGATTTCTGGGACGTGGCCAAGTATCCCGGCAAGCGTGGGTTGCGCCAGGGCGTGCGCGGCAACCTGGAGATCGCGCTGCTGGCCGACGGTGTCGCACCCGGCGACGTCTACAAGACCCTGGCCTCGGCCGACGGCGTCGATCGCGCCTTCCGCAAGCTGGACCAGCTGAAGCCCTATATCGTGTGGTGGGCGACCGAGGCCGATGCGGTGCGCATCCTCGGGTCGGGCGATGTGCTGATGACCAGCGCCCCCAGCCCGCGCGTGGTGACGGCGAACCGGACCGAGAAGCGCAATTTCGGCCTGCAATGGACCGCCAGCCTGTTCGAGATACAAAGCTGGGCCATCCTGAAAGGCAGCCCCGATCTGCGGGTCGGGCAGCAGCTGCTGTACGTACTGGGCAGCACCGCCATGCAGTCCCACATGCTGCGCCTGACCGGCGAATCGGGCCTGGTCCGCGGCATCAACGAAGGGCTGCCGCCAATAATAATCGCGCAGAATTGCTCAATAAAGGCACTACCATTTTGGGTATTTTTGA
>CAYZKM010000828.1:0-1952 GCA_964478525.1 uncultured Bifidobacterium sp. | reverse complement strand
GCCACGGCCCCAGGCCAAGGCCGGCCGCTCGATCCAGGCATGCAGCCCCCAGGCCGCCAGCACCGGCAGCACCAGCGCGCCAGGCAGCCACAGCGCCGTGAACAGCACCCTGTCACCAGCGCACCACGTCGCCAGCGCGGTGCCTAGCGCCTTCTGCACCGGCTCGTTGACCAGGTAGATGCCATAGGACCAGGCACCCAGCACCTGCGCCGGCCCGCTGCGCAGCAGCATCCCGCCGGCCGCCAGCACCGAACCGGACCGGGGTGCCACCTGGATCGCCAGGCACAGCGTCCAGGCCAGCGGCGGCAGCAGCTTTCCCCCCCAACCGCCCTGCGCCAGGCAGACCAGCAGCGTCGCCGCCAGCATCGCCGCATAGGTCCGGCGCGCCCCCGGCACGCCGGCGATCAGCCCCGCGCTGACGATCCCCAGCGCGAAGAAATGCGCGCGGTTGCCCAGGAAGGCGCGGCTGAACCGCCACTCGGGCGGGGCGGCCCATGCCCAGGCCAGCCCGGCCACCGCCAGGCCGACGAACACCCACCCCAGCGCCGGCCCCGCCCCCCCGCGCCGCGCCAGTGCTCGGCCGGCGAACAGCGCCAGGACATAGAACTGCCACTCGGTCGACAGGCTCCAGGCCGAGCCCAGGATGCTGACCCAGGCATGGGGGAGTATGCCGTCGGGGAACAGGCCATGCGTCATGGTCAGATGCGCGGCGATGTCGACCACCCAGGTGCCGGGCCACCCGTCGGCCCAGATCGCCCGTGCCGGGCTGTCGGGCGTGACCCATGGCATCAGCGGCAGCACCGGCGGCAGGGCCTGGACCAGCAGGGCCGCGGCGAACACGACCCCGAAGACCGGATAGATCCGCGCCGCCCGCGCGATCAGGAACGGCGCGGGGCGATAGCGGAACCTGGCCAGCGATCCGGCGATCACCAGGCCGGACAGGATGAAGAACATGTCCACCGCCGCCCCGCCATGCGACAGCGCGTGGCCAAGCCAGTGCGGCAGCGGCACGAACGGGGCCATGTGCCCGGCCATCACATAGACCGCGAGCACGCCGCGCAGCCCATCCATGCATTCCAGCCGCTTCATCCCCCGATGATGGCCGAGGCGGGTTAACAAACCGCGAAGGCTTGCGCAGCACCCCCCGGTCGCGCTATTGACGGGCGAACAACACATTCTCCGTGACTATCCGGGGGGTGGCCTTCGCGGGCCGCCTTTTTTGTTTTGGACCCAACGGTTTTGGCAGCAGACGACACACACCACACGACGCTGGAACAACGCCTGACCGCCCTGATCGAGCCGATGCTCGCTTACATGGGCTATGAACTCGTGCGCGTCGCGGTCCTGGGGCGGGACCGTCCGACCGTGCAGATCATGGCCGACCGGGCCGATGGCACGCTGATCACGATCGACGATTGCGAGGCGATCAGCCACCAGGTCGGCGCGATGATCGATGTCGAGGATCCGCTGCCCAACGCCTGGAACCTGGAAGTCAGCTCGGCCGGCATCGATCGTCCGCTGACGCGGGTGAAGGATTGGAACCGGTTTTCCGGCCATCTGGCCCGTGCCGAGACGCAATTTCCCGTGAACGGGCGCAAGCGGTTCGCGGGGGTGGTGCTGGGGGCCACCGATGACATGGCCCGCATGCGCACGGATGACGGCCACGAGGTGGAACTGAGGCTGGATAATATCCGCAAGGCCAAGCTGGTGCTGACGGATGCGCTGATCGCGGCCACCGCCGGCCCGCCGCAGAAGAACTGACGACGAACTGAACCCGGACCCAAGCGCAGAGGTCATCATGGACACCGCTATCGCCCGTCCCGAATTGTTGCTGGTCGCCGAAGCCGTCGCGCGGGAAAAGTCGATCGACCGCGAGGAAGTGCTGGAAGCGATGGAACAGGCCATCCAGAAGGCCGGCCGCGCCAAGTACGGGCACGAAAAGGACATCCGCG
>CAYZKM010000827.1:0-1968 GCA_964478525.1 uncultured Bifidobacterium sp. | reverse complement strand
CAGGCCGCCGCCGACGTGCTGTGGTCGCGCGTGCTGCAGGACTTCCCCGACCTGGACGCGAGCGTGATCCCGGTCGGCGGCGGCGGCCTGCTGGCCGGATGCCTGACCGCGGCCATGACGATGCGGCCGGGCATCGCCGTCCATGGTGTCGAGGTCGAGACCTATGCCCCGATGGCGCAGCGCATCGCCGGGCGGTCGGTGTCCGTGGGCGGGCCGACCATCGCCGAGGGCATCGCGGTGCGCGACATCGGCGAAATCCCCTTCGAGCTGGTCCGCCGCCGCGTCACCGACGTGCTGGTCACCCCCGAACGTGCGATCGAGGAAGCCGTGGGCCTGCTGGTCGAGGGTGCCAAGACCGTCGCGGAAGGGGCCGGTGCCGCGGGTGTCGCGGCATTGCTGACCTACCCCGAGCGGTTTCGCGGCAAGAAGGTCGGCGTCGCCATCACCGGCGGCAACATCGACGCCCGCATCCTGTCCAACGTGCTGTTGCGCACCCTGCTGCGCGACGGGCGCCTGCTGCGCCTGCATCTGCAGATCCCCGACCGGCCCGGCGTGCTGGCCGACATCGCCGGCAAGATCGGCGACAGCGGCGGGAACATCATCGAGGTGTCGCACCAGCGGCTGTTTGCCTCGTCCTCGGTGCAGGCCGCCGAGCTTGAGGTGATGGTGGAAGCGCGCGACCCGACCCATGCCTCGGCCATCGTCGATGCGCTTGAAACCGCCTATGTCGTGCGCCGCGTGTAATATCGAGCGGGCGCGGCGCCCGTTCCGGTTCAAGATTATTTTGCTTGCCAACGCGGCGAAAGAGATGGATTGCACCCCGGTCGGTGTCAATCATTTGGAAACCATATTCAGCGATATGATGCTCACTACGCAGGATTCTCGAACATGATCGCCGGCCCCGCCCATCTGAAGGCGCTCGAAGCTGAAAGCATCAGGATATTACGGGAAGTTGCGGCACAAGCCGTTCGCCCGGTCCTGCTGTATTCGATCGGCAAGGACTCCTCGGTGCTGCTGCACCTGGCGCGCAAGGCGTTCTTCCCCGCCAAGCCGCCGTTTCCGCTGCTGCATATCGACACCAGGTGGAAGTTCCGGGACATGATCACGTTCCGCGACAGCACGGTGAAGCGGTTCGGACTGGAACTGCGGGTGCACACCAACCCTGACGGCCTGGCGCAGAACATCAATCCGTTCGACCATGGCAGTGCCTATACGCAGATCATGAAGACCGACGCGCTGAAGCAGGCCCTGACCGACGGCCGCTACGATGCCGCGATCGGCGGTGCCCGGCGTGACGAGGAACGCTCCCGCGCCAAGGAACGCATCTTCTCGGTCCGCGGCCCCGGGCATACATGGGAACCCAAGCGGCAGCGCCCGGAACTCTGGCACCTGTACAACGGCAACCTCGCACCCGGCGAGACGCTGCGGGTCTTTCCGCTGTCGAACTGGACCGAGCTGGATGTCTGGACGTATATACAGGCCGAGAAGATCGATGTCGTGCCGCTGTATTTCGCCGCGGTCCGCCCGACCGTGATGCGCGACGGGCAGCTGATCGTCGTCGATGATGAACGTATGCGTTTCGAGCCGGGGGAAACACCGGTCGACCGGCTGGTCCGGTTCCGCTCGCTGGGCTGCTATCCGCTGTCGGCGGCCGTCGACTCGGCTGCGTCGAACCTGGACGAGATCGTGCAGGAAATGCACACCACCCGCGTCTCGGAACGCGCCGGCCGCCTGATCGATCAGGACGAGGCGGCATCGATGGAAAAGAAGAAGCGCGAGGGATACTTCTGATGCCCGACTCTCTCCTGCGCGTCCTGACCTGCGGCAGCGTCGACGACGGCAAGTCGACCCTGATCGGGCGCATGCTGTTCGAATGCGGTTCCATCCCCGACGACGTGCTGGTCGCGCTGGAACTCGATTCCCGCCGCTTCGGCACGGTCGAGGGCGGCACCGACTATGCCCTTCTGG
>CAYZKM010000826.1:0-1970 GCA_964478525.1 uncultured Bifidobacterium sp. | reverse complement strand
GCACATGTTCGCCTCTTCCTTTTCTTTTCACGAACGCGCTCCTGGTGACGATCCCAGCTGTTCTGGCCCGGTTCGGTCAGCGTGCCGCGCTGGGCGCGCATCCGCTCCGGCGGCGTATCGTCCACATACGCCTTCCCGCTGCGCACCAGGTGCTCGGCCCAGGCATACAGCTGCTCGAAATAATCGGACGCGTGGTGCAGCGCGTCCCACTGGAAGCCCAGCCAGCGGACATCGCGCTCGATGGCGTCGATGAACTCCTGCTCCTCCTTCACCGGGTTGGTGTCGTCGAAGCGCAGATGGCAGCGCCCGCCGAACTCCCGCGCCACGCCGAAATTCAGGCAGATCGACTTGGCATGCCCGATATGGAGATAGCCGTTCGGCTCGGGCGGGAAGCGGGTCACCACCGATTGGATGCGGCCGGAACGCAGATCGTCCTGGACGATCTCGCGGACGAAGTCGCGGCCGGCTTCAGTGGTCTCGGTCTCAGCCATCATCTGCTCCAGTGGGCGTATCGAAAGCGGGCGCAACCTACACGCTGCGGCGGGTTTCGCTAACCATCTCGTGCATCCCGGCTCAGGCGGACCGGCGCGCCATCGCCCGCACCCGTTCCCGATGCGCGGTATACAGGCCCGAGGCAACGATGATCACGGCGCCGACCAGCGTCCATTGGTCCGGCAGGTTGCCGAATACCAGATAGCCCGCGATCGTCACCCAGACCAGTTGGACATAGGTGAACGGCGCCAGCAGCGAGGCCGGGGCCAGGCGGAAGGCCAGGATCACCAGCCATTGCCCCGCCGAGGCCAGCACCCCCAGCACCACCATCAGCAGCCATTGCAGCCCGCTCGGCCAGGCCAGGTCGAAGGGCAGCAGGATGCTCAGCAGCGCCACGCCGACGCCGGCCGACCACAGCACGGTGGTCGTCGGCGGATCGCTCGCCGCCAGCTTGCGGGTGATGATCAGCGCAATCGACCAGCAGGTGGCCGAGGCGACGCCGAACAGTGCTGCCGGCTCGAACCCCTGCATCCCCGGGCGGACCACGATCAGCATGCCCACCATCCCGGCGCCCACCGCCGCCCAGCGCCGCATGCCCACGACCTCGCCCAGCAAGGGGATCGACAGGACGGTGATCATCAGGGGCGAGAGGAAGCTGATCGTGGTGGCCTGCGCCATCGTCATGGTGCGGATGCCGTAGACGAACAGGACAGACGAGCCGATGACGCAGCAGCCGCGGGCGATCTGCAGCGTCTTGCTGCGCGGCCACAGGCTGCGGACCGGGCTCTGGCGCGCCAGGATCGTGGCGAAGCCGAGGAACAGGACATAGCGGACCCAGGTGATCTCGATGATCGGCAGGCCGGTGCTCAGGAACTTGGCGATGGTGTCGGCGATGGCAAACAGCAGGGTCGCGCAGAGGGAGAGCGTGATCCCTCGAATCGGGTCATCAGACAGGGGCATGCGGGCTTCTAGCGCGCTTCCCGGCTGACCGTAACCGGTCAGCGCGCGCTAGCTCATTGTTTGATCGCATGATTCACACGCTGCCACGATTCCGCTCAGCGTGATCATGCGCTAGTGCGCTTTCCGGCTGACCGTAACCGGTCAGCGCGCTCTACCTTGTTGTTTGATCGCATGCATCACACGCTGCCACGGGTCCGCTCAGCGTGATCATGCTCCCGCAGGCCACCGGTGGGTCAGGGGCGGCGGTTGGGCATGGCTGGCTTCTGCTGGTGCCGGTCACGGCGCCGGGAAACCCTAGGCCCGCCGCCGCAGCTTCTTTGCCGGTGCGATCCGCTCCAGCAGCGGGGCCAGGAAGCGGCCGGTATGGCTGTCGGGGTTGGCGGCGATATCCTCGGGCGTGCCCTCCGCCACGATCCGTCCGCCGCCGTCGCCGCCTTCGGGACCGAGGTCCAGGATCCAGTCGGCGGTCTTGATGACCTCCAGGTTGTGTTCGATCACCACGACCGTGTTGCCCTGGT
>CAYZKM010000825.1:0-1970 GCA_964478525.1 uncultured Bifidobacterium sp. | reverse complement strand
CAGGACAGCACGCCGATGCTGCTGTTCATCGGCCAGATCCCGCACGAGGACACCGGGCGCGACGCGTTCCAGGAAGTCGACTACCGCCAGATGTTCGCCCCGCTGGCGAAATGGGTCACGCAGATCGACCACGCCCGGCGCATCCCCGAGGTGGTGGCGCACGCGGTCGATGTCGCGACCTCGGGCCGGCCAGGCCCGGTGGTGATCGCGCTGTCCGAGGAGATGCAGCGCGACATGGTCGATGTGCGCGACATCCCGCGCGCGCCCGTCAGCGTGGCGTTCCCCGATCCGGCGGCGTTGCGCGAGATGCGGGCGATGCTGGCCAAGGCGCGCAAGCCGGTCGCGGTGGTGGGCGGGTCGTGCTGGACCCCGCGCGGGCGGGAGGCGCTGCGGAAGTTCCTGGCCGATAACGATGTGCCGGTCACGGTCGGGTTCCGCCGCCAGGCGCATTTCGACGGCACGCAGGACAATTTCGCCGGCGATCTGGGCGTGGGGTCGGATCCCGGGCTGATCGGCAAGGTGAAGGAAGCCGACCTGATCCTGGCGATCGGCAGCCGGCTGGGCGATGCGGTGACGCAGGGCTATACGCTGCTGGACATGGTGGGCAGCGTGCCGATCATCCAGGTGCTGCCCGATGGCGGGGAAATCGGACGCGTGTTCCGTCCCGCGCTTGGCATCGTGTCCGACCTGAACATGTTCGCCGAGGCGGCGGCCGCGCTCGATCCGGTGAAGCCGGCGTGGTCGCGCTGGACGAAGGAATTGCGGTCGCTGCGCGAGGCCCAGCGCGCCGTGCCGAACTATGAGGGCACGCTGAACCTGGGCACCGTGATGCGAGAGCTGGAGACGATGCTGGCCCCGGATGCGATCGTGACGACCGATGCCGGCAATTTCGCCGGCTGGGCGACGCGGTTCCTGAACTTCAGCGACGGGCAGCGCTATATCGGGCCGACCAACGGGGCGATGGGCTACAGCGTGCCGGCGGGGATCGGGGCGAAGATCACCTTCCCCGACCGCATGGTGGTCAGCATGGTCGGCGATGGCGGGTTCATGATGACGGGGCAGGAACTGGCGACCGCGTTCCATCACGGCGTCGCGCCCATCGTGCTGGTGTTCAACAACCAGATGTACGGCACGATCCGCATGCACCAGGAACGCGCCTATCCCTGGCGGGTGTCGGGCACGGCGCTGACCAATCCGGACTTCGCGAGATTCATCGAGGCGTTCGGCGGCCATGGCGAGGTCGTCAGCGACACCGCGGCCTTCGCCCCGGCGTTCCGGCGCGCGGTCGACAGCGGCAAGCCGGCGATCATCGAGCTGCGGGTAAATCCCGACCAGATCACCACGCGCCAGACGATCGCGGATCTGCGCGCGGGCAAGGCTCCGCCCAAGGCGGCGGCGAAGGCCAGGCGCGCGCCGGCGGTCAAGCATCCGCAGCCGGTGCGCGCGGCGGCGAAGAAGAAGCGGGGATAGGCACGGGCGGGGGCCGGGGGTGGCGTCAGCGCGCGACCCCGGGGGCCTTACCGGATTTTGAAGACCTGCCTGCGCGGCGGAGCGTATCGGGCGGAGGGCGCGCGCCGCTCTGGCGCGAATATGACAGGCGCGGGCATGACAGGCGTGGACATGACAGGCGTGGGCAGGGGGCCGGAATTCGTGTCAGCGCCAGTTGCCACGGCCGCGCTTTGCCGCTGCCTCGGGGCGCTTGCCCAGGCCGCTCTCTTTGGCGAGTTTCGAGCGCAGGGCTGCATAGTTTGACGCGACCATCGGGTGATCGGCGCTGAGTTTCCACTTGGCGCGATACTCGTCCGGGGTCAGGCCGTGCACCGTGATCAGGTGCCGCTTGAGCATTTTCATGGTCATGCCGCATTCCCGGCACACCAGATGATCCGGCGCGACGCGCTCGCTGGCGTGGGGCCTGGTTGGGTCACCAGGCCCGGTTCTACCGCCGACCGAGGCAAGCGTTTGGTAAATAT
>CAYZKM010000824.1:0-1980 GCA_964478525.1 uncultured Bifidobacterium sp. | reverse complement strand
GATGGTCCGACGAGTTCGCACGATCCGTGCTCGGCCAAATGCGATAGCCCTGGCCCTGCACCGGGGCCGCCTTGCGGGCGGCCAGGTCCAGCAGGACCATCACCGATTCCGCGGTTGCCACGCATTGCCCGTCCTGGAAGATCGCCTGCGCCAGGCTGAACGATGTGCGCCCCACCCGCAGCACCCCGGTGCCGATCTCGACCGCGCCGGCCCAATGCATCTCGGCGCGATAGTCCAGCACCAGGCGCACGATGGCGAACCCGTGCCCGGGCGGGGCCAGCGGCGCGGCCGGGTCCATCAGGAAGGTGATGCGCCCGGTTTCGAGGAAGGTCGAGAACACCGCATTGTTCAGATGCCCGTTCATGTCGGTATCGCCATAGCGGGCGATGTCGCGCGCCCACAGCGGATAGGTGGCGCGGCTGGTCAGGTCGTGGGATTCGGTCATGGTTTGCATCGATACCGCGCCCCGGGGGAAAACGGTATCCACCTGCGGGCGGTGACGCCCTTTCGCCCCACGCCACACCGCTGCTATACCGCCCCCGCCGCCCGTTGCGGCTGGACCGCCAAGGGGATCGCTTGAATGGCTCGCCGCCGCCAACTCTATGAAGGCAAGGCCAAAATCCTGTTCGAAGGACCGGAGCCAGGCACGCTCGTCCAGTATTTCAAGGACGATGCGACCTCGGGCAACGGCGCGAAGAAGGGGGTGATCACCGGCAAGGGCGTGCTGAACAACCGCATCAGCGAATATCTGATGATGCGCCTGGCCGAAATCGGCATCCCCAACCACTTCGTCCGCCGGCTGAACATGCGCGAACAGCTGATCCGGGAGGTGGAGATCATTCCGCTGGAGGTCGTGGTGCGCAACGTCGCCGCCGGCAGCTTCTCGGAACGGCTGGGCATCCCGGAAGGCACCCGCCTGCCCCGCTCGATCATCGAGTATTACTACAAGAACGACACGCTGAACGATCCGATGGTGACCGAGGAGCACATCACCTGCTTCGGCTGGGCCAACACCGCCGACCTGGACGACATCGTCGCCCTGACGCTGCGGATCAACGATTTCCTGACCGGGCTGATGCTGGGCGTCGGCATCACCCTGGTCGACTTCAAGCTGGAATTCGGCCGGCTGTGGGAAAACGACGAAATGCGTATCATCCTGGCGGATGAGATCAGCCCGGATAATTGCCGGTTGTGGGACAGCAAGACGAACGAGAAGATGGACAAGGACCGGTTCCGGCGCGACCTCGGCAAGGTCGAGGAAGCCTATCAGGAGGTTGCCAAGCGCCTGGGCATCCTGCCGGAAGCCGGGATGCGCGACATGAAGGGCCCGGAGATCATGCAGTGAAGGCAACCGTAACCGTCATGCTGAAACCCGGCGTGCTGGATCCGCAAGGCAAGGCGATCGCCCATGCCCTGGGCACGCTGGGCTTCACCGGTGTCAACGATGTGCGCGCCGGCAAGGTGTTCGAACTGGACCTGGCCGAGACCGACCCCGCCCGTGCCCGCGCCGCGGCCGAGGAGATGGCGCGCAGGGTGCTGGCCAACACGGTGATCGAGAGTTTCCGCGTCACGGTCGATGGCTAGGACCGCGCCATGAAGGCAGGCATCGTCATCTTCCCCGGCATCAACCGGGAACGCGACATGGCCATCGCGCTGGAGCAATCCACCGGCGAGAAGCCGCGCATGGTCTGGCACAAGGAAACCGACCTGTCGGGCCTGGACCTTGTGGTGATCCCCGGCGGGTTCTCGTTCGGCGACTATCTGCGCTGCGGCGCCATGGCCGCGCGGTCCCCGGTGATGGAGGCGGTGCACGCCCATGCCGCCCGCGGCGGCTATATCCTGGGCGTGTGCAACGGCTTCCAGATCCTGACCGAAGCCGGCCTGCTGCCAGGCGCGCTGCTGCGCAACGCATCGCTGCGGTTCCTGTCGATGGACTGCCATCTGCGGGTCGAGCGTGCGGATACCGTGTTCACGAACCGA
>CAYZKM010000823.1:0-1981 GCA_964478525.1 uncultured Bifidobacterium sp. | reverse complement strand
AGGGCACTGGCCGGATCCGCATCCTGGACACGGTTGACGGCTCCGACCCGCGAACCGTGCGCGTCGAGCGCATTCTTGAACCCGGTGGTGCCGGCGCCGAGATTGATGCCCGTTTCCTGCAGCTGCGTGAACGTGCTCTGGAAGCGCTACGGCTGATGGAGCAGTCGCCACCCGAGCTGGCGACCGCGATACAGTCGATTGAGCAGCCCGGCCAACTGGCGGACATGGTCGCCAGCCTGATGGACCTGCCACCGGCCGACAAGCAGGAGATCCTGGAAACTGTGCCGTTGCTGCCTCGGCTCGACCGCGTGCTATGGCGGCTCGCCTATCGGCTGGAAGTGCTGCGTCTGTCAGCCGATATCGGCCAGCGCACCCGCGCCACGATGGAAGGCCGCCAGCGCGAGTTCATGCTGCGCGAGCAGTTGAAGGCGATCCAGAAGGAACTGGGCGAGGACGAAGCGGGCTCCCCCGAACTCGCCGACCTGCGGCGCGCGCTGGAGGAGGCCGCGCTGCCGGAGGAGGTCAACAAGCAGGCGCAGCGCGAACTGCGTCGGCTGGAGCGGATGCCGGAGGGTGGCCCGGAATCCGGTATGGTGCGCACCTACCTGGAGTGGCTGTCCGAACTGCCATGGAAGGTCGCTGACGAAAAGCTCATCGACATCGCCGGGGCGCGGCGGGTGCTCGACGAGGACCATCACGACCTGGAAAAGATCAAGCGCCGGATTATCGAATTCCTCGCCGTGCGGAAGCTGAACCCGGACGGCCGTGGTCCGATCCTGTGCTTTGTCGGCCCGCCCGGCGTTGGCAAGACCTCGCTCGGCCAGTCGATTGCCCGCGCCATCGGGCGACCGTTCGTGCGCGTCAGCCTGGGTGGCGTGCACGACGAAAGTGAGATCCGCGGCCATCGTCGCACGTATATTGGCTCATTACCCGGCAATATCATTCAGGGCATCCGTCGAGCGGGATCGCGCTCCTGCGTCATGATGCTTGACGAAATCGACAAGCTCGGTGCTGGCGGTTTTCAAGGCGACCCGGCCTCGGCACTGCTGGAAGTGCTGGACCCGGAACAGAATGCCACGTTCCGCGACGCTTACCTTGGCGTCCCTTATGATCTCAGCCGCGTGCTGTTCATTGCGACAGCCAACCAGATGGACACGATCCCGGCGCCGTTGCGCGACCGGATGGAAGTCGTGCAGCTCTCCGGCTACACCGAGGAGGAGAAGCTGGTCATCGCCCGCCGATATCTCGTGCCGCGGCAGTTGCAGCGTAACGGGCTGACGCCGCACCAGGCCGAGATTGACGATGCGTCCCTGTCGGCCATCGTCCACGGCTATACGCGCGAAGCCGGCGTTCGCAACCTGGAGCGTGAGATCGGCGCCGTGCTGCGCAATGCGGCGGCCCGCGTGGCCGAGGGGCACAGCGGCCTGATCCGCATCGCACCCGACGACCTGCAGCCGATTCTGGGCGCCGGGCGGTTCGAGCCTGAGGCGGCGGACCGTGCCGCTATGGCCGGTATCGTCACCGGCCTAGCCTGGACGCCGGTCGGCGGCGATATTCTGTTCATTGAAAGCACCCGCATGGCTGGCAACGGCAGGCTGATCCTGACCGGGCAACTCGGCGAGGTGATGAAGGAAAGCGCCCAGGCGGCGCTCAGCCTGCTGAAGTCGCGCGCCAGCGGCCTGGGCATCGAGCCCGGCCTGTTCGAACGCAGCGATATTCACGTCCATGTCCCGGCGGGCGCGATTCCGAAGGATGGACCGTCCGCAGGCGTGGCCATGTTCCTGTCGCTGGCGTCGCTGATGGTTGGACAGGCGGTCGATCCGACCATCGCGATGACCGGTGAGATCAGCCTGCGCGGCATCGTGCTTCCGGTCGGCGGTATCCGTGAGAAGGTCGTCGCCGCAGAACGTGCCGGTATACGCACGGTGTTACTGCCGGCGCGCAACCGTCGCGACTATGACGACATCCCGCAGAGCACGCG
>CAYZKM010000822.1:0-1983 GCA_964478525.1 uncultured Bifidobacterium sp. | reverse complement strand
ATCCCAGCACAAGATAATACTTCGCGACGCCGAGCCGCTGAAATTGGTCGACCTGAGCGCCGTCATCACGGCGCATGTACCGGTCGGGCGGCGCACGCAGAATCCGCAACAGGAAATAGCTGCGGCGAAAGAGATCATCGCCCGCAAGGGGCGCCAGAATGTCAGGCGACTGCTGATTTCTTCGGCGGCGCTGGCAGTGATCATCGGCGCCAACCTGGTGCTGGACTTGCGTGAAACGCAGCCGCCCCCGGGAACACGCGGCGCCTCGGTCGGTATTGTGCCGCCAACAGTCGATGCGCTCGCCTCGGCCGCCGGGAAATGGGGCTGGAAGTTCAACGCCCTGATGTCCTGCACCGAAAACCCGCACACGATTTTCATCTCACCGGACCGGCACAAGCTTTCGATACGGTTCGCGAAATCGCTGACGATGCGTGGCGAGACTGTGCCCGGTTACGACCTCGATATCCTTGGTAGTCGTCCGAACGAACTGATCCTGCGGCAGGCCGGCGCGACCCCTGAAAAGGATGCGGAGGGCCGCCCGGTCGAATGGATCATGCACTTCGACGACCAGAACACCTATGTCATGAAGCGCAGCGTCTTCGGCGTCACGCCGTCCGGTCAGATCGGCCGCTGCGCGGAATAATACCGCGCCGGCGCTTCACACCCCGGACCCGCGTTGCCCGAAAGCTACGGCAAGCCGGCGCCGGCCACGCTGACACGCTGGATTTCGATCTTGCCGTCAGTCTGGCCAGCCCGGTCCGGACCGCTGGCTGGCGCCGTGCAGATGAACAGGGTCCGGCGATCGGCGCCACCCAGCATGCAGGCGAAAGCCTGGCGGCCGGGCAGCGGGATGGTGTCGGCGATCTCCCCACCCGGCTTTACCCGCACCACGCGGTTCTTGCGTGGGTCGGCGACCCAGATGGCACCCTCGGCATCAAGGCAGATGCCGTCCGGCACCACGCCTGGCGTTTCAGCCCATACGTGCCGGTTGCTCAGCCCACCGTCGACGCCGATGTCGAATGCCGTCAGCCGGTTGCCCATGCTCTCACCGACGATCAGCCGCTTGCCGTCCGGCGTGATGACGCTGCCATTCGGGAACAGCAAATCATCCGCGGCTACTGAAACGCTGCCGTCGGGATCGACGCGCGCCAGCTTTGCCGGCCTGGCGTCCTCGCCCTTGAAGCGCTCATAGCCGAAATTGCCGACATAGGCGCGCCCCTGCGCGTCCACCACCATGTCGTTGCACGGCCCGCCGGCGATCGCCGACAGGTCGCCATGCACGACGAGCTGCCCGTTCTGAAGCCGCATCAGTTTCTTGTCGTTCATCGAAACAACCAGCAGGGTGCCGTCCGGCAGCCAGCCAAGGCCAGACGGGATGTTGGGCACCGTCACCATCGTCTCGGCCTTGCCGTCCAGGCCGACGGCGACGACGCGGTGGTTGTAGAAATCCGAGAACCACAGGCGGTTCTCGTGCCAACGCGGACCTTCCGGAAAAGTCAGGCCGTCCAGCAGCGTCTCGGGCATGGTTACGTCTCCGTGGTTCAGCGGCTGCGCGGGTTGGCGGCGACCGCGAGCGGCGAGGTGATGTCGGCGAAGCTGACATCCATTGACGTGCGCACATCGATTACCGTCGGCACACGCGATTTCAGCGCAGCCTGCAGCACCGGCCCCAGTTCCGACGGCTCGGTGACACGCACGCCGTTGCAGCCCATCGACCGGGCGATCGCGCCATGGTCGAAGTCATTGAATGCCGCCGCGAACGGGCCGGAACCGTGATAGACCCAGCCCAGCGCGTTATTGTTGAAGATCACGACGGTGATCGGGATGTCCTGCTCGATCGCGCTCATCAGCCCGTTCATTGTCATGGCGAAGCCGCCATCGCCACAGACCGCAACGCAAGGCCAGTCGGGATGCACCAGCTTGGCGCCCATCGCCGCCGGGATCGCGAAACCCATCGGACCGGATCCGGCCGCCTGCAGGAAG
>CAYZKM010000821.1:0-1989 GCA_964478525.1 uncultured Bifidobacterium sp. | reverse complement strand
CGCAGGGCGTCGCGGTTGCCGACCCGCGCCGGGTTCGTCGCGAACCGCTCGTCCGAGGCGAGCTCGGGGGCGCCGGCGATCTCGCAGAGGTGGGCGAACTGGCGGTCGTTGCCGACCGCGATCACGAGGTGGCCGTCGCGCGCCGCCATCACCTCGTAGGGAGCGATGCTCGGGTGCATGTTCCCCATCCGCGCCGGGACGACCCCGCCGGCGGTGAAGGCCGAGGCGGGCGTGATGGTCGAGGACATCGCCAAGCGGCTGCAGGATTTCGGCTATCACGCGCCGACCATGTCGTGGCCGGTGGCGGGCACGCTGATGATCGAACCGACCGAGAGCGAGTCGAAAGCCGAGCTGGACCGGTTCTGCGACGCGATGATCGCGATCCGCGCCGAGATCGCCGCGGTGGCCGCGGGGACGCTGGACCGGGTGGACAATCCGCTGAAGCATGCCCCGCACACGGCGCGGGAGGTGATGGCCGATGTGTGGACGCATGGCTATACGCGCCAGCTGGCCGCGTTCCCGCTGCCGTTCGTCGCGGCGGCGAAATACTGGCCGCCGGTGAAGCGGGTGGACAACGTCTATGGCGACCGCAACCTGGTGTGCACCTGCGCACCGCTGGAGGCGTATGCCGAGGCCGCGCAGTAGGGGACCCGCACCGACCGGATCGAGAAGCTGCGCGAGTACCAGGCCACGCCGTCGATCCAGCGCTATGTCATCCTCGAACAGGACAGCATTGCCGCGACCGTCTTCACCCGACACGGCGCCGATTGGTCGGCCCATGTGCTGATCCGCGGCGAAACCCTCGCGATACCGGACCTCAACGTCGAGATTCCCCTTGTGGACATCTACGCCGATGCCGCCATGCCGGCCGAGGATTCCGACGACCAGGCAACCTCCGCCACCGCCTGAAACGCGGCCCGACCCGCCCGCTCCATCACGATCCAGCACCGACACGAACCGGGCGAAGGTTGCCCCCACGCCGCCGAGCAGCCACACTGGCCGCGTCGTGGGCGCGGATCGCCCACCCCTCATAACCGGGAAACATCCAACCCCATGACCGCTTCGCGCTTCTCCGGCCTGACGCCGCTTCTCGCTCCCAACTCGGTCGCCGTGCTGGGCGCGTCGTCCGATCCCACGCGCATCAGCGGCCGCCCGATCGCCTATATGAAGTCGCAAGGCTTCAAGGGTGGTCTGTATCCGATCAACCCGAACCGCGCCGAGATCCAGGGCATCAAGGCCTATCCGACCATCGCGGACCTGCCGGAAACGCCCGATGTCGCGATCGTCGCGGTCGCCTCGGAAGTCGCCGCCGCCTCGGTCGAGGAACTGGGCAAGCGCGGCGTCAAGGGCATCGTGATGTTCACTGCGGGCTTCGCGGAAATGGACGACGCCGGCGCCGTGGTGCAGGACCAGATGGTCGCCACCGCGCGGAAATACGGCATGCGCATCCTGGGTCCGAACTGCCTGGGCGTGTTCGACGCCGCGCGGTCCTATTACGCGACCTTCTCCTCCTCGTTCGATTCCGGCTGGCCGGTGAAGGGGCGCATCGGCATTGCCTCGCAGTCCGGCGCCTACGGCACGCATCTGTATACGCTCGCGCGCAACCGCGGCATCGGCGCCTCGTTCTGCATCATGACCGGCAACGAGTCGGACGTGACCGTCGGTGAATGCATCGGCTGGCTGGCCGAGAACCCCGACACCGACGTCATCGCCGTCTACGCCGAGGGCATCCGCGAATCCGAAGGCCTGCTGGCCGCGTTCGAGATCGCGCGCGCCGCCAGGAAGCCCATCATCATGCAGAAAGTCGGCCGGTCCGAGCTCGGCTCCAAGGCCGCCAAGTCGCATACCGCCTCGATCGCCGGCAACGATGCCGTCACCGAGGCGGTGATGGCCGAGTTCGGCGTCTACCGTGCCAGCAACTCGGAAGAGATGCTGGACATCGCCCATACCGCGACGCGCCGCATCTATCCGGTGAAGAACACGCTGGGC
>CAYZKM010000820.1:0-1992 GCA_964478525.1 uncultured Bifidobacterium sp. | reverse complement strand
CAGAAGCTGTGCCTGAAGATAATGCGTCTCGAACAGGTCCCTCGCCTCCCGCAGCGGCAGCGCCATGATGTCGGCGGTCGGGTCGATATTCAGCAACGCCGGCGCGCGGGACCCGATCTCGGGCGGCAGCATGTCGGCACGGATCGCGTCGCCCGCCCCGCCCGGCGCCATGATCAGCAGCCAGTCCACCAGGTTGCGCAACTGCCGGACATTGCCGGGCCAGTCATAGGTCTGCAGCGCCGCCAGCGTGTCGGCCGAGAATTCACGCGCCGCGATGCCCGATGCCTCGGCCGAACGGTCGATGAAATACTGGGCCAGGGCGGGCACGTCCTCGCGCCGTTCCTTCAGCGCGGGGACCTTCATCGGCACGACCGCCAGGCGGTAGTACAGGTCTTCGCGGAACCGGCCGGCGCCGATCTCGGCCTGCAGGTCCTTGTTGGTGGTCGACAGCACGCGCACATCGACCTTGACCCGCGCCGACCCGCCCAGACGCTCGAACGTCTGGTCCTGCAGGGCTCGCACGATCTTGCCCTGGGTTTCCAGCGGCATGTCCGACACTTCGTCCAGCAGCAGCGTGCCGCCATGGGCGCGTTCCAGCACGCCGGCGCGACGCGGGTGCACCACCGGATCGGTGCCGGCTTCCAGGCCGAACAGCTCTTCCTCGAACCGTGCCGGGTTCAGCGTCGCGCAGTTCATCACCACGAACGGGCCATCCGCTCGCCGCGACCGCGCATGGATCATGCGCGAGACGACTTCCTTGCCCGACCCGGCGGGCCCGGTGATCATCACCCGCGACCCGGTCGGCGCGACGCGGTCGATCTGCGCGCGCAACTGCGTGATCGCTGCCGAGTTGCCCAGCAGGTTTGTTTCGGGACCGACGCGCAGCCGCAGTTCCGCGTTCTCGCGCGCCAGTGTCGCCGCCTCAAGCGCGCGGCGCACCACCAGCAGCAGGCGGTCGGACTGGAACGGCTTTTCCAGGAAGTCGTAGGCGCCCTGCTGGATCGCCCCCACCGCCATCTCGATCGTGCCGTGACCCGAGATCATGACGACGGGAACCTGCGGCTCCTCGGAATGGAATGCCTGCAGCAGGCCGAGGCCATCGAGGCGGGAGCCTTGCAGCCACACATCCAGCACGACGAGCGACGGGCGCCGCGCGCGGAAGGCGGCGATGGCCGCGTCGGAGTCACCGGCGCCGCGGGTTTCATAGCCTTCATCGGCGAGTATGCCGTCGATCAGCATCCGGATGTCCGGTTCGTCGTCGACGATCAGAATCTCATGCGCCATGCGTCACCTGAGGATGTGCCGCCGTTGATGGGGCCAAGGAAGATCCGATATCCGGAACCAGCGGCATCACCAGGCTCGCGACGGTGCCCGGTCCGTCCTGGCGGTCATCCAGCGTCAGCCTGCCGCCATGGTCTTCCATGATCTTCTTGACGATCGCCAGTCCCAACCCGGTTCCCTTCGGCTTGTGCGTCACATAGGGCTCGGTCAGCCGAGCCCGGTCCTCGGTCGGCAGGCCTATGCCGTCGTCGGTGACCGCGACTCGCACATCGGACTCGCTCGCCGTCACCGATACACCGATATGCCCCGCACCGGGACGCATGGAAACCGCGTCCGCGGCATTCTGGAGAAGATTCGTCAAAGCCTGCCGCACCAGCCGCCGGTCGCACGGCGCGACGGGGCCGCGGGCGGGGATGTCGCTGACCCAGTCGATGCCCGGCCGCGCGGTCTTTTGCAGGATCATGGCCTCGCGCGCGATCTGCCCGACATCCTCGGGCTTGATCACCGGCTGCGGCATGCGGGCAAAGGCCGAGAATTCGTCGACCATGCGCCCGATATCGCCGACATGGCGGATGATGGTGTCGGCGCACAGGGCGAACGTATCGGGATCGGACTGGATTTCCTTGGTGAAGCGGCGCTTCAGCCGTTCGGCGGACAGCTGGATCGGCGTCAGCGGGTTCTTGATCTCGTGCGCGATGCGGCGGGCGACGT
>CAYZKM010000819.1:0-1998 GCA_964478525.1 uncultured Bifidobacterium sp. | reverse complement strand
GGTCTCGCCGGCCAGCATGCGGGCGATCTCCTCGCGCCGCGCATGGGCGTCCAGCCGATCGACCGTGGTGGCGGCCCTGTCGTGCGAGGCGGCCTTGGCCACCCGCAGATGCGATGCGCCCCGCGCGGCGACCTGCGGGCTGTGGGTCACGACCAGGACCTGCACCTGTTCGGCCACGCGGGCCAGGCGCTCGCCGACCGATGCGGCGGTGGCGCCGCCGATGCCGGAATCGACCTCGTCGAAGACCAGCGTCGGCACGGTCGATCCGGCGGCCAGCACCACTTTCAGGGCCAGCATCAGCCGCGACAGCTCCCCGCCCGAGGCGATCCTGGCCAGCGGTCCAGGCTGCTGGCCTGGGTTGGTGGCGATCAGGAAGCGCACCGCGTCCATGCCCGACGGGCCCCAGGCGGTTTCGGCGACGGGGGAGACCTCGGCGACGAACCGGGCTTTGTCCAGGCGCAGCGGCGGCAGTTCGCGGGCGACCAGCGCGCCCAGCCGGTCGGCCGCGCCCAGGCGGGATTCCGTCAGGCGGGTGGCGGCCTCCACGTAGCGGGCGCGGGTGTCCTGCGCCGCGCGTTCCAGCGCGACCACCTCGGCCGCCCCGGTTTCCAGCGTCGCCAGGCGGGTGGCCAGCCTGTCCAGCAGCGCCGGCAGGTCGGTGACGGTGACGTTGTGCTTGCGCGCGGCGGCGCGCAGGGCGAACAGCCGCTCCTCGGCCTGCTCCAGTAGGCGCGGGTCGATATCCGCCTCGCCGGACAGGCGGGTCAGCAGTGTTTCGGCCTCGGCCAGGGCTTCCTCGGCGCGTTCCAGCGCGGCCAGGGCGGGACCGGCGGGATTGGCCGTTTCGTCCTGGCCCGGGGGCACCAGGCGCTGCAGGGCCCGCGATGCCGCCCGCAGCGCGGCACCGGGCCCGGTGCTGCGGCGGTCGCGCGGGGTCAGTTCGGACAGGGCGGCGGCGATCGCCTCGGCGCGCCGTTCCGCCTGTTGCAGGCGCAGCCGTTCCTCGGCCAGGCGGTCTTCCTCGCCTTCGCCCGGTGCCAGGGTGGCCAGCTCGTCGACGGCGTGGCGCAGCCATTCCTCGTCGCGCTGTGCCGCCTCGATGGCCTTCCGGGCGGCGTCCAGCGCGGCTAGGGCATCGCGCCAGGCGCGCCACGACGCACCGGTGCCGTGCACCACCTCGGTCGGTACGCCAAAGGCGTCCAGGAAACCGGCATGGCCGGCGGGATCGGCCAGGCCCATCTGCTCGTGCTGGCCCTGCACCTCGACCAGCAGCGTGCCCAGGCGGCGCAGCAGCCCGACGCCGACCGGCTGGTCGTTGATGAAGGCGCGGGACCGGCCATCGCGCGCGACGATGCGGCGCACGACCAGGTCGTCTTCGGCTTCCAGCCCCTGTTCGGCCAGCAGGCGATAGGCGGGATGATCGGGCAGCGGATGGAAGCAGGCGGTCACCACGGCCTGTTCCGCCCCGCCGCGCACCAGCCCGGCTTCGGCACGGGCGCCGAGTGCCAGGCCGAGGCTGTCGAGCAGGATGGACTTGCCGGCCCCGGTTTCACCGGTCAGGACGGTCAGGCCGGTGCCGAATGACAGGTCGAGCCGCTCGATCAGCACCACGTCCCGGATCGAGAGCGCGGTGAGCATGGGCTGCCCGATCCTCCGCTCAGAAGATCGAGGACCAGGTGCGCGAGAACCAGCCCTTGGTCCGCCCGCGCTCCGTCGGTGTCTGGGTCACGCCGTCGGTGACGAGCTGGGAGTAGCTGTCCTCGTACCACTCGCTGCCCGGGAAATTATGGCCCAGCACCGCGGCGGTCTTGGCGGCCTGGTCCTTCAGCCCCAGCGTCAGGTAGATCTCGGTCAGGCGATGCAGCGCCTCGGGCACGTGGTTGGTGGTCTGATAGTCGTCGACCACGCGCTGGAAGCGTCCGACGGCGGCCTCGTACAGGCGCTGGCCCTGGTACCAGCGGCCGATCTCCATCTCGGCGCCGGCCAGATGGTCGCGGG
>CAYZKM010000818.1:0-2015 GCA_964478525.1 uncultured Bifidobacterium sp. | reverse complement strand
GAAGAACAGCACGTCCTGGCCTTCCTCGTCGCGGAAATATTCCGCGACCGACAGCCCGGACAGGGCGACGCGCGCCCGCGCGCCCGGCGGCTCGTTCATCTGGCCATAGACCAGCGCCACCTTCGACCCGTCGACGATGTTGCCCGAATCGTCGGTCTTGATGACGCCGGCGTCGATCATTTCGTGATACAGGTCGTTGCCTTCGCGGGTGCGCTCACCCACGCCGGCGAACACCGACACGCCGCCATGCGCCTTGGCGATGTTGTTGATCAGCTCCTGGATCAGCACGGTCTTGCCCACGCCGGCGCCGCCGAACAGGCCGATCTTGCCGCCTTTCAGGTACGGAGCCAGCAGGTCGACGACCTTGATGCCGGTGACCAGGATCTCGGCCGAGGTGGCCTGATCTTCATAGGACGGGGCCTCGCGATGGATCGGGTAGTGCGTCGTGGCGCTGACCGGGCCCTTTTCGTCGATCGGCTCGCCGACGACGTTCATAATGCGGCCCAGCGTGGCGGGGCCGACGGGCACGCGGATCGGGGCGCCGGTGTCCAGCACTTCCTGGCCGCGCACCATGCCGTCGGTGCTGTCCATCGCGATGCAGCGGACAGTCCGCTCACCCAGCTCCTGGGCCACTTCCAGCACCAGGGTGCGGTCTTCGACCTTGCTGGTGAGCGCGTTCTGGATGAACGGCAGATCGCCATCGAACTGCACGTCCACCACGGCGCCCAGCACCTGGGTCACGCGTCCGACGATGTTGCTTGCCATGGTTTATGGTCCTTCTGTGCGGTCCGGGATCAGACGGCTTCGGCGCCGGAGATGATCTCGATCAGTTCCCTGGTGATGTTGGCCTGGCGCGCCCGGTTGTAGTTCTGGCTCAGGCGCTTGATCATGTCGCCGGCATTGCGCGTGGCGTTGTCCATCGCGGTCATCCGCGCGCCATGTTCGCCGGCCGAGCTTTCGAGCAGGGCGCGGTAGATCTGGATGGCGAGGGCTTGCGGCAGCAGCCGGGTCAGGATCGTTTCCTCGTCCGGCTCGAACTCGTACTGCGCGCCGCTGTCATCGGTGCCCGTCGCCTCGGCCGGGGCCGGGGCGGGAACGACCTGCTGCTCGGTCACGACCTGCGAGATCACCGAGGCGAACCGGTTGTAGACCAGGGTGACGACGTCAACCTCGCCGGCCGCCAGCATGTTGATGATCCGCTGCGCGATCTCCTGCGCGTCGGAGAACTCCACCCGCCGCTTGCCGGCAAACGAGATGTCGCCGATGATCCGGCTGGCCAGCTCGCGCCGCAGATAGTCGCGGCCCTTGCGCCCGACCGGCAGCAGCTTGACCGTCTTCCCCTCGCTTTCCAGGCGGCGCACCAGGGTGCGGGTCGCACGCCCGATCGAGGAGTTGAACGCGCCCGCCAGGCCACGATCGGCGGTCACCGGAATGACCAGCTGGACCGTATCCTTGCCGGTGCCGGCCAGCAGCACGGGGGCGCTGGGCGAATCCGCCACCGACGCCGCCAGCGCCGCCATCATCCGCTCCATCCGCTCGGCATAGGGGCGGGCGGCTTCGGCCTGCTGCTGCGCGCGACGCAGCTTGGACGCCGCCACCATCTTCATGGCAGAGGTGATCTTCTGCGTCGACTTCACGCTGTTGATGCGTAGCCGAAGTGACTTCAGGCTGGGCATGGCGCCGAGTGCCCCTTAGCTGAACGACTTGGAGAAGTTGTCCAGGAACGCGACGAGCTTCTTCTCGGTATCCGGCTTCAGCTCAAGATCCGTGCGGATCGCGTCCAGGATGCCAGGCTCGCGGTTCTTCAGATCGGACACGAACTGCGCCTCGAACGCACCCACGCGGCCCACGTCGATCTTGTCGAGATAGCCACGCACGCCGGCGAAGATCGCGACCACCTGCTCCTCGATCGGCAGCGGGCTGTACTGCGGCTGCTTCAGCAGCTCGGTCAGGCGCGAGCCACGCGCCAGCAGCTGCTGGGTCGACGCATCGAGGTCCGAGGCGAACTGCGCGAA
>CAYZKM010000817.1:535-2017 GCA_964478525.1 uncultured Bifidobacterium sp. | reverse complement strand
AGTTGTCGGACCCCGAGGCGCCGGATTCCTCCATCAGGAACGCATAGCCGGGGCGCGCCTTGGTCAGTTCTTCCTTCAGGGTCTGTTCGGCGCGCAGGTCGGCCTGGGACACGAAATCCGAGGGTCCCTTGATGCTGACCTGCAGCTGCTCGACCTCGGCGAAGTCACGCAGCAGGCGCTTGGACGCCTTCTGCGCGGCATTCGCCATCACGGTCATATGCGGGGAAAGACGCAGGGCCATGCGGGTTCTCCCTCAGCCCTTGGCACGCTCCACATAGGTCGCGTCCTCGGTGCGCACGACGATCCGCTCGCCGGCCTCGATGAAGGGCGGGACCATGCATTTCACGCCGTTCGACAGCTTGGCCGGCTTGTAGGACGACGACGCGGTCTGGCCTTTTACGACGGGATCGGCCTCGACGACTTCCAGCGTGACCTGCGGCGGCAGCTTGATCGACACCGGCTCGCCTTCGACCATGTCGACTTCCAGCACCATCTGGTCCTGCAGGAACGGCGCGGCATCGCCCATCAGGTCGGCGGGGACATGCGCTTCCTCGAACGTCTCGGGGTCCATCAGCACGAGGTTGGTGCCGTCGGAGTAGGAGTAGGTGTACTCCTTCTGCTCGGTCGTCAGGCGCTCCACCGTGTCGGCGGTGCGCCAGCGCTCGTTGGTCTTGTTGCCGGTCTTGAGGTCGCGCATCTCGACCTGGATGAACGCGCCGCCCTTGCCGGGGGTGATGATCTGCTGCTTGAGCACGGTCCAGCGGCGACCGTCGTGCTCGATCACCTGGCCGGCGCGAATGAGGTTCGCCTGCTGCTTCATGGGGGATGCTCGTCTCGATAGGGGAAGCGGGTGCGGGCTTCTAGACCGAAGGGGCGGGCAGGGGCAAGGCGCGGGATCGTGACGGCTGCGCCGGGAATAGAAGCCGGCGGGGCGCGTCTAGCGCATGGAACCACACAATGGGGAGTTTCGGAAAATGCCCGTCAGGCATCACGGGAGAACTGCGCCCTCGCGCCTGGCCGTCGCGCTGCTGGGTGCGGCGCTGGCGGCGACCGCCGCGCAGGCCGCGCCGATCAGCGATCCGGCCAACGACTTCATCCCGACCTTCGCCGGTGCGCATAATGGCGATCTGGACGTGATCGCCACGTCGGCCGTCTACGACGGGGCGTTCTTTCATCTGAGCGCGACGATGAACGCCACGATCGGCACCTCCACCGACTGGCGCTATGTCTGGGGCTTCGACCGCGGGCAGGGCACCGCCCGGTTCGGCGCGATCGCGACGGGCGTGCTGTTCGATTCCGTGGTCCTGGTCACCAACGGGACGCCGGGGGCGACGGTGAACCGGCTTGTCGAGGCGTCGGCCGTCAGCCTGCCGGCCGCGGCGGTGACGATCGCGGGCGCGACGATCAGCGTGGATGTGCCGGTCTCGCTTCTTCCGTCGCCGGGTCTTGAGCCCGCGATCTATGGGATCAACCTGCGGCCGC
>CAYZKM010000817.1:0-525 GCA_964478525.1 uncultured Bifidobacterium sp. | reverse complement strand
CTCGGGCGCGGCGGGCAACAGCCAGATTTCCGACTTCGCACCGGACAATGCGATGTTCCTGGCTGCGGTCCCCGAACCGGCCTCGCTGGCGCTGCTGAGCGGGGCGATCGGGCTTGCGGCGGTCGCGCGTCGGCGCGCGCGGGCGGTCTGACCCGCACGCGCCACCGGCATGACCGCCGCCGGCCCAGGCCGGCGGCGGTCATAACGCATCAGGCGGCCTGGTAGCCGACGACCCCCTTGATCTCGGTGAAGTCGTCCAGGGCCCATTTGCCGTATTCGCGCCCGTTGCCCGACTGCTTGTAGCCGCCGAAGGGCGCGGCGGTGTCGCCGGCCGGGTAGTTCACGAAGACATTGCCGGCCCGCATCTCGGCCGCCACCTGCCGCGCATGGCCGATATCGGCCGACTGCACATAGGCGGCCAGGCCATAGACCGTGTCGTTCGCCAGCCGGATCGCTTCCGCCTCGTCACGGTAGGGCAGGATCGACAGGACGGGGCCGAAGATCTCCTCGCGCGCGATGGTCATG
>CAYZKM010000816.1:0-2026 GCA_964478525.1 uncultured Bifidobacterium sp. | reverse complement strand
GATGCAGGCAGGGTTTCTTGGTGTTGGCAACATGGGCCTTCCCATGGCCGGCAAGCTGCTGGACGGCGGTCATTCGCTGACGGTGTTCGACATCCGCGCCGAGGCGATGGAACCGCTGCTGCAACGCCAGGCCCGCCTGGCCACATCGCCCCGGGATCTTGCCGATCAGTGCGAGATCGTCTTCGTCTCGCTGCCGACCCTGGCGGCCTTCCGCGCGGTCGCGTTCGGCCAGGACGGGCTGGCACAGGGCAAGGCGATGAAGGTCCTGGTGAACACCTGCACCGTCGGCGTGCCGTTCGTGCGCGAACTGGAACAGTCGCTTGCCGCGCAGGGCGTGACCGTGGTCGACTGCCCGATCTCGGGCGGGCCGCCCGGCGCGCGGGCGGGCACGCTGTCGGTCATGGTGTCGGGCGATCCGGCCACCGTCGAACGGGTGCGTCCGATGATCGCGCAATGGGGCCGCACGCTGACGGTCGCGGGCGACAAGCCCGGCGCGGCGCAGGTGCTGAAGCTGACCAACAACATCCTGTCCGCCGTCGCCCTGGCCGCAACGTCCGAGGCGTTCGTGATGGGCGCGAAAGGCGGGCTGGACCCCGAGGTGATGGTCGCCGCCATCAATGCCGGCAGCGGGCAGAACAGCGCCACGCAGGCCAAGTTCCCGATGGCCGTGCTGCCGCGCAGCTTCGATTTCGGCGCCGAGATGCACATCCTGATGAAGGACATCGACCTGGCCATCGCCCAGGGCGAGGAACTCGGCGTTCCCATGTGGGTCTGCCAGGCCGCTCGGCTGGTGTTCAAGCACGCGATGTTCCAGGGCGCGGCGAAAGAAGACCTGACCTCGATCGTGAAATATGTTGAGCGCGCGGCCGGTTTCGAGATACCGAAGACCCGTTGAGCATAGCGGGATGCCGTCGTTGAGGATCAATCGGCCGATTTTCAGGGCCTTGCTCGGGATCGACGGCATCGCCGCCGCGGTGGCCCTGTATCTCTTCGTCACCGCGCTGCACGACGGCAGCGTCTCGTCCTTCAACGCGCTGACCTGGCTGGCGCTGCTGGGCAGCATCGCCGCGGTGACGGTGGCCAGCGTCGCGCTGCGGGCGCAGGGCCATCGCCGCCTGGCCAGCTTGCTGCTGATGATGCTGGCCGGGCCGGGCCTGCTGGCCGGGCTGTTGCTGCTGATGCTGCTGGCCGGCAATCCGCACTGGAATTGAGGCCGCCGGCCCGCCGGCCTATCCTTCGCCGCGGCGATCAGGTTTCAGGAGGAAGCAATGGCAGGCCGGGTACCACTGGCATCCGTCGAACAGGCCCTGGCGGTGGGCCGCGCGATCGGGGCGCCCGATGTGATGGCGACGCGGAACGCGTTCCGGACGTTGTCGCACAACCAGACGATGGCGACGGGCGTGTTCACCCATCTGACGACCCTGCTGACCAAGAACACCTTCAGCACCCGCCTGCGGGAACTGGCGATCATGCGGATCGGCTGGGTGACCGATTCCGAATATGAATGGACGCAGCATTGGCGCGTCGCGACCACGGCCGGCATCCCCGAGGCGGATATCCTCGCGGTGCGGGACTGGCGCAACTCCGACCGGCTGACCGCGGCGGACCGCGCCGTGCTGGCGGCGACCGACGACGTGCTGCGGTTCGGCAAGATCAGCGACGGCAGCTGGGAGGAATGCAAAAAGCACGTCCCGACCGAGGCCGAGCAGGTGGAGATGGTGGTGTGCATCGCGAACTGGACGATGTTCTCGATCATCCTGCGGTCGCTGGAGATCCCGGTCGAGGACGGCGTGATGTCCTGGCCGCCGGACGGCCAGACCCCGAAATGATGCCGGGGTCCGCCCGTCCGGCGGCCATTGTCACGGCGTGATCAGGCGATAGACCCGTGCGGCGGTGCCGCTGTACAGCGCCTGCTTCTCGGCCGCCGACGCGCCCGCGGTGATGTGCTTGAACGCGTTCCACAGCTCGGTGTAGCCGCCCGACTGCTTGTCCGGCGGGAAGTTGCTCTCGAACATGCAGCGATTGA
>CAYZKM010000815.1:0-2046 GCA_964478525.1 uncultured Bifidobacterium sp. | reverse complement strand
CGACGATGCCGACGACGACATTGAGCAGGATGCCCTGCTGCGCATCGGTACGCATGACGATGCTGGCGAGCCAGCCGAGAATGCCACCAATGATGATGAGAATGATCAAGCCCATGACGTTATTCCTTGTGCTGTTCGCACTTAGGAAAATCGCCGACGCGAGACTTGGTTCCGTCTAGCGCGACAGCAGGACGATGGCGAGGATTCCCGCCGCGATCCGATACCAGGCGAAGGGCGCGAAGCCCGAGCGGCTGACATAGGCGACGAAAGCCTTGATCACCACCAGCGCGACCACGAAGGCGACGACGAAACCGACCGCGATCTCGCTCCAGCCGACCGGCCCGAGCCCGGCGGCGAGCGCGTGGCGGCTGCCCCATAGTTCCAGCGTGGTCGCGCCGAGCATCGTCGGCACGGCCAGGAAGAAGCTGAACTCGGCCGCGGTGCGCCGCTCGATGCCCATGGCCAGTGCGCCCATGATCGTCGCGCCCGAGCGGCTGACCCCGGGGACCATCGAGATGCACTGGACGAAGCCGACGCCGAGCGCCTGCATGGGGGAGAGCTGGGCGACGCCGCTCGGCGGGCCGGGCCGGGCCCATTTCTCGATCAGCAGGATCGCCACGCCGCCCAGGGCGAGCGCCCAGCCGACCACCATCGGGCTGCCCAGCAGCACGTCGATGTAGTCCTTCAGCATGAGGCCGATCACCGCCGCGGGCAGGAAGCCGAGCAGGATGTTGCGCACGAACCGGAGGCTCATCGGCTCGAAGCGCAGCAGGCCCATGCCCACGGCCCAGAAGGTGCGCCAGTACTGGACGATCACCGCCAGGATCGCGCCGAGCTGGATCACGACGTTGAAGACCTTCCAGGTCTCGGCGCCGTAGCCGAAGATCGCCTGGCCGGCCACGCTCGGCGCGGCCGACCGCCAGCTCGTCCAGGCCGCGACCGACACGCTGCTGCGCCACTACCGCCCGTTCTGGCACACCGTGGCCGCGGCGATCCGCGGCCGTGACGGTCGGATCTGGACCGGCGTGCATCTCGGCGCCACGGTCGGCCGCATGTCGGTCTGCGCCGAGCCGATCGCCTATGGCCGGGCACTGCTCGATGGCGATGGCACGGTCGAGAGCATCGTCGCCGTCCGCCACCCGAAGCCCGACGAGCCGGACGGCCGGATCGAGATCGTCTCGCCCTGCGGCGCCTGTCGCGAACTGCTGGCGGACCACGCGCCGGACGCGGCGGTGATCATGCCCGGCGGCGTCCGCATGGCCGTGCGTGACCTGCTGCCACTGCCCTATCGCCGCTGATGCCGCCCGCCCCCTACTATCGCGGCCCCGTCTCCGATCATTTCGACGGCACCTGCTTCTTCCTGCCCGACCAGCCGGCGCCGGTGCACCAGCGGCGCGCCAACCCGCTGGCCTTCCTGCGCCTGCGCTTCTCCCGCAGCCGCGCCCGCTGGCCGCGCCGCTACCCGAGCCCATTCGCCGGCGCCCGCCCGCCGGCCCGGGTGGACGGCCTGCGCATCACGCTGGTCGGCCACGCGAGCTTCCTGATCCAGGTGGCCGGCCGCAACCTGCTGGTCGATCCGGTCTGGTCGCGCCGCGCCAGCCCGTTCCGCTTCGCCGGGCCACGGCGGGTCAACCCGCCGGGCGTCGCCTTCGCCGACCTGCCGCCGATCGACCACGTGCTGGTCACGCACAACCACTACGACCACCTGGACCTGGCCACGCTCGGCCGGCTCTGGCACGGCCATCGCGCCCCGGTGGTCGCCCCGCTCGGCAACGACACGATCATCCGCGCGGCGGGGCCGGCCATCCCGGTCACGACCTGCGACTGGCACGACCGGCTGGAACTGGCGCCCGGCCTCGCCATCACGCTGGTGCCGGCCCAGCACTGGTCGGCGCGCGGCCTCAACGACCGGCGCATGGCGCTCTGGGGCTCCTTCCTGCTGCACACGCCGGCCGGGCTGATCCTGCATGTCGGCGACACCGGCTATGGCGACGGCGCCACCTTCCGCGACATCCGCGCCCGCTACGGCGCGCCCGATCTGGCGAT
>CAYZKM010000814.1:0-2046 GCA_964478525.1 uncultured Bifidobacterium sp. | reverse complement strand
GACGCCGACACCGTGGCGCGCGAACTGGCGGATCAGCGCTTCGGGCACCGCCGCACCGCCGACCATGCTGCGCAGGCCCGACGGCAAGCGCCACTTGCCGGGATGGGCATCCAGGGCCTGCACCAGGCCGAGCCAGATGGTCGGTACGCCGAGCGCCAGCGTCGGCGGTTCGGCCTGGATCAGATCGAGCAGGTCCTCGGGATGCAGATGCGGCCCCGGGAACACCAGCTTCGCGCCCAGCATCACGAAGCCGGCGACCGCCAGGGAGTACAGCACGATGCCGGTCCCGACCGTGGTCGGCGGCACGTTGAAGCTTTGTACCATGCCGCCCATCGCCACCGGCAATGCGGCGACGTTGAATGACATCAGTGCCTGGCCGAGCGCGATGGCGATCATCGGCGCCCAGGAGCCGGTCGTTTCAGCGTGTTCCGTCGCTGCCGTTGCATTCATGTGTGGGACCTTTGCAGACAGGGACTGAAGGCGTGATGCCGGTCATCCGGAGTGTCGTGACGCGTGCCGCCGGCCCCGCGCCCTGCGCGCGGGGCGGGGATCATGCCGCCGGCGCGGACACGAACAGATCGAGGCCGAGGCGTTCGGACAAGGCGTGTGCCGCCAGCACCCCCCGGACGCTGTTGCCGGCGGGGTCGAGCGGGGGCGAGAAGCTGCCGAACCCGCCCTTGCCGGGCGAGACGGCGACGATGCCGCCGCCGATGCCGCTTTTGCCGGGCAGGCCGATATCGCACAGCCAGTCGCCCGATGTCTCATACATGCCGGCGGTCGCCATGACCGCGAGCGCATAGCGGCAGGCCGTCGTGTCGACCACGCTTTCGTGGGTCAGCGGGTTCACCCCGCCATCGGCGAGCGTCGCCCCCATCGTCGCCAGGTCATGCGCGGTGACGGACAGGGCGCATTGCCGCGTGTACAGGTCCACGGCCTCCATCGGGTCGCAGTAGATGCGGTCGCGGGAATGCAGCAGATGGGCGATGGAGCGGTTGCGGAAATTGGTCTCGGTGGCCGAGGCATAGACCTCGGCATCGACCGTCAGGTCGCGGCCGGCGAAACGCGACAGGCCTTCGTGGATGAACCGCCAGCGTGCCTCGGGCCCGTCACCCGGCACCAGGCTGGTGGTTGCGATCGCGCCGGAATTGACCATCGGGTTGGTCCGGCCATCGGCGCTGACCTCGACCGCGGCGAGCGAGTTGAACGCCATGCCCGTTGCATTGGCGCCCACGCGGGACCGCACCGCGTCCCATCCGATCGCCTGGCAGATCAGGGCCAGCAGGAACGGCTTGGACACGCTCATGATCGTGAACGGATGCAGCGCGTCGCCGGCTTCATAGGTGGCGCCATCGGTGCCCACCACGCTGAGGCCGAACAGCGCGGGGCTGGCGCGGGCGAGCGCGGGATAGACCTGCGACACCACGCCATCCGTGTGGCCGGCGTACAGCGCGTGCGTCTCGGTCAGGATGGCGCCGACATCGTGCGGGTCCGGCAGATGGCCAGTCGAGATATAGCGGCCTGCGGTGCCGCTGGCCGAGGATGCCGCCATGACTGTTTCCCCCAAATAGGATGTCTTGCTTTGGGTTGCCGAGACGAATCAGTACTTGGCGTCAGCGTAATCTTGACGTGTCGGTAATTCAACCTGGCGGGTCAACCTGGCGGGTCAACCTGGCAGGGCTGGCCGGTGTGCCGCCCCCTCCCGCGGGAAGGGGCGGGCCCCGGGCTCAGTCGGATTTCGTGACGCCGGCGGCAACGCGCTGCTGGCGGGCGATTTCCTTGTTGGCATCGAACTCGGCGCGTCTGCGGGCGATTTCCTCGGCCGAGAGCTGGTCGATGTTGCTGAAGTCCAGCTTCCAGTCGGGGCTGGCGGTCCAGCGCAGGGGTGACTGCACCGTCGTGCGGGGGCCGCACGCCGATTCCAGCACCTTCAGCGCCAGTTCCATGGTGAACGCCTGCGATGGCACATCGTTCGGACGGCCGGCCGCATTGCCCAGCGGGAAGTCGCTGAACAGGAATCGCGGCACACCGCAGAACTCGACGATGTCC
>CAYZKM010000813.1:0-2058 GCA_964478525.1 uncultured Bifidobacterium sp. | reverse complement strand
AGGTCGAAGAATTTCAGAACCGCCCTGCCCTGGCTCGGGTTCGCCGGCTTGCGCGGAATCTGCACATAGCTTGGCGTAGTGATCGGCCAGGACGCATCACCAGGCTGGTTGATCAGGCTGACGACCAGGTCCTTGGCATTCGCCCAGTCCGCATTCGCCGCGGCCGAGGTGAAGTTCGCGACGGTCGGCGGCACATACTTGCCGGTCTTGTTCAGCAACTGCACGGTCGGGTACTTGTTGGTGATCGCCGTATTGAAGTCCATATAGCCAATGCTGCCTTCGACGGTCTTGATGGTGTCACCCATGAAGATGTTGCCGTCGACGTTGGACCCGATCGCCCAGCGCTTGCTGATGCGCGCACCGTGCTTTTCACGCCAGTCGGCGTTGGCCGCCAGGATGTACTGCGTAAACACGAATGTGGTGCCGATCAGGTCGCGCTGATACACCGGCTTGATGTCCATCTCGGGCATCTTCACACCCGGATTGATCGCGGCGATCGCCGGATCGTTCCACATCTTGATGCCGCCGACATAAATTTTGGCCAGCAGCTCGCCATTCAGCCGCAGCTGGTTCGCCGCCAGCCCGGGCACGTTGGCCACGCACACCACGCCGCCGATCACCGCGGGAAACTGCACCAGGTTGGACTGCACCTTCATCTCGTCGGGCATCGGCATTTCGGAAACGCCGAAATTGGTTTCACCCGCAAGAATTTTCGACTGTCCGCCGCCCGACCCGATCGGATCGAACTTCACTGCCAGGCCCGCCTGCTGCGCCAGCGCGATCCACTTCTGATACGCGGAATTCGGAAAGCTGGACCCCGCACCGACAATGTCGGGATCAGCGGCATGCGCGATCGAGGGAAGAAGCACCGCGCCGATCGCGGCCTTGAACAAGGAACGACGTTGCATCATCATGACTGACTGTCTTTGCTTGCTTGTTTTGTCCGACGTGGGCGCTCCGCCCGATCCCACCCCTGGCCGACCAGCCAGGTCATCCGATCAGGGACGGGGCAGGCGAGACCACGCCAACCCCGGCCCCGATCGTGTCGATCAGCTCGACCGCGGCTTGCGGATCCACACCTCGACGCGCTGATTCAGCGGCGTGGTGGCCGGATCGAGGTTGCAGGCCACCGCGGCGGTGGGGCCGACACCCACCGCGGACACGTTCTGCACGCCGGCGGCGGCCAGGCGGTCGCGCACCGCTTCGGCGCGTTCCCGCGACAAGGTGCGATTCTCGGTATAGTCACCCGCCGTGCCGCTGAAGCCCACCAGGGTCACGGAAGACTGCGCATAGGCCGGCTGCTGCAACAGCGCGACCAACCGCCCGATATCCGCTTCGGCTCGGCTGTCCAGGTTGTTGGTGCCAGCCTGGAAGCGGAAGGTAATCGACAGGCGATCCGCACCCGTTACCGCGGTCTCGAACGCCTTGGCATCAGGCGCACGCACCCGGGTGCGACCGCCATCCATTGTCTCGCGCACCGCGTCCAGACGTTCCCCGCCATAGGCCGCATCGGCCTTGCCAGGCGCCAGGTCGGCGATGCCCGACGCGGCAACCGACGCCTGGCCGACAGGGCTGAGCGTGAATTGCAGGAAGTCACGCACGGCCGGAGTCGGGGCACGGTTAGGCAGCGTGTAGAAATACAAACGCCGGCCCAGCGGATATTCGTCGGTCTTGATCTTGAACGGGCTCGGCTCGATGCCGGTGCCGCAATCGGTGCCCAGCGCCACGGCGCGGGCGGACCGGCGCAGCGACAGGTCGGTGAAGCTGATGCCGGCGGGGTTGCCGGCGACGGCATCCGCCAGGTCTTCCGTCACCGTGAAACGTGGCGCGGCCAGGCGGGGGAACGCGTCGACGCAGCGGACGGTGTCGGCATTGCCCATGATGGCCGTGCAGAACGCATCGTCGCTGCCGAACTGCGCCTCGGTCGTGTAGAGGCCGATCGGCATGTTCGACGGTCCACCGACCTGCGCCCAGCTTGTGACGCGGCCCGAGAAGATGTCGCGCAGCTGCGCGACAGACAGCGACTGCACCGGATTGCGCGCGTTGACGATGATCGCC
>CAYZKM010000812.1:0-2071 GCA_964478525.1 uncultured Bifidobacterium sp. | reverse complement strand
GGTGAGATTTGACCATCCGCCGCCGACGCTACCAGCCAAACCCGATCTACCGCCATGATCGCCTCGATCTCCGCCGGGCGAATGATCGTGCCCGTCAGCGAGGTCCACGCCAGCAGGTCGAACCAAGAGATCGGGTTTGGCCCGAATCCGTTCGATCCACGCCCGGCTGACAGTTGCAGAAACCACGCCCAGACATGGCTGCCATCGACCGGGGGTTCAGGTCCGTCCAACGTAGTCGGCCGCCGCCCCGTCTGCCGCTCGACGCTGAGCAAATGCTCGCGTTCAGTCGCTCCATCCGGACGACGCCGTGCGAGGCCGAACTGGTGTTCGGCGAAGGCGATCAACTCGTCGAGGCAGCCGGGCGGAAGTTTCCCAGGTCGGTGATGAACTCCACCACCTGCTCGCGCAGCCACGCCAGTTCCGTCATCGCATACAGTTCCCGCGCCGCCGCCGGGGTGCAGTCCACCGCCAGCGCGGTGCCATCCAGCGTGACCAGTGACCAGGCTTTGGTCAGCTTGGCGAGCTTCTCGATCAGGTCAGCCTCGGCCTGTTCGGCGGTGTAGCGTTGGCCGCGCAGCCGCAATTGCCGATCGGTCACCGTGCGATCATGCGCTCGGCCGATGCTGCTGCCAGCCGAGAGCAGATCGATCCATGCCTCCTCGCCGGTCTCCCCGTTGCGCAAGGGCTGGCGTGTGACCGGATGAATGATGGCCATACGCGCGACGGTGTCGACGCCGAGCGCCAGCCCGGCAAACTTGCTGCTCATGGGGATATCCTTTGTCAGGGGGCAGGGTCGGGCCGCCGATCAGGCGACCTCGGTATCGACGATGCGGATCGTCGTGTTGGGCTTGCCGGCGGTGGACCCGACATATTTCAGCGCCTGGAAATTCGCGGTGATGACCTGGCCAGCCTCGCCGGTGAGCGCGACATCGGCGCCACCGAGCTTGATGCGCGGCAGATACAGCGTGATCGTCGGGGTGGCTTCGTCCGAGGTGGTGTCCAGTTGCAGCAGCAACTCGAACTCGGTCTCGTCGAGGAAACCGTCGATGAACGTGGTGTCTTCCAGGTAGGCGGTGATCTGGCCGGTGAGATTGTTGCGGCCGAGGAAAATCTCAGCGCCGAAATTCTGCCCGACGACGCTCGCGGCCTCCGCTGGCATGTCCATGGTCAGGGTCACGCCGGTGACGACACCGACCGACACGCCGTTGAGCAGCAAGGCGCCGTTCACCGAGGCCACGATGCCGGTTGTCGTCTCGGAGGCTGGCGAGGTGAAATACGGCGAGGCCCCACCCGACAGGGTCCGCATGCCGCGGCCCATCACCGAGAAGGTCGCCGTGCCCAACCCGGTCGCCGGCAGCGACAGGGCGTATTTGGTTAGGCGGCATTCGGTGAACAGCCGGGAGATATCGAGGTCCTGATGGGCGATCTCGATGCCGAATTTGCGGGAAACGTGCCCCGAAGACGGAACCTCGGTCGCATACCCGGGCCGCACCAGGGAGAACCCGGTGTCCGCGGTCTGGTCGGTCGGAGCCGGGATGACATGCACCACGCGGTTCGAGGTGCCGCTGAAGCTGACGATGGTGAAATTACGATCGTTGTTCGCCGCCACTGCCATCGACGAGAAGCGCATGACATCGCCGGCCCGCAACCCCTCGCTGACCGGATCACCACCGGCGAAGGTGAACGTGCTGGTGGACACGCTGGCGGCGACACTGGTCAGATCGGCCTCGGTCAAGGTGGCGCCGGCCGACCGCGTATCGCGATGCACGGCTTCGAAGAAGTCGAAATACGTGGCGGGCGAGAGTTCCCCGGCGATATCGCCCTGCACCTGGCGGGCGCCGTGGCGGTAATCGACGATCTGCCGGTCGGCGCGGATTTCCGCGCTGGTATAGGTCGCCTTCGCCAGGTTCAGCGTGCTCGACACCCGCCGCAGCGTCTGGCCGCCGGAGGTGCCGGGCGCGTTGTCCTCGGTGTTCGCGGTGATGGCACCGGTGGCATACGCCTTGTAGACGATGGTGCCCTGCACGCCCTCGGCCAGGGACATGGCGGTGTTCCTTTCAGGTCAGGAGGG
>CAYZKM010000811.1:0-2090 GCA_964478525.1 uncultured Bifidobacterium sp. | reverse complement strand
GCTGCGTGCCGCCGACGCCGGGGATCACGCCGAGGTTGATCTCGGGCTGGCCGAACTTCGCCGTATCGGCGGCAATGATCATGTCGCACATCATCGCCAGCTCGCACCCGCCGCCCAGGGCGAACCCGGCCACCGCGGCGATGACAGGCTTCTTGATCCGCAGGATGGTTTCCCAGCCGGCGCCGATGAAATCCTCCACCATCGCGGCGGGGTTGGTGCGCGGCAGCATCTCCTTGATGTCGGCCCCAGCGGCGAAGGCGCGCTCGCTGCCGGTGATCACGATGCAGCCGATCGACTTGTCGGCGTCGAAGGCCACCAGCTGCTCGCCCATCTCGCGCACCAGCGCGTCGCACAGCGCGTTCAGCGCCTGCGGACGGTTCAGGCGGATCAGGCCGACGCGGCCCTGGGTTTCGACAAGGATGTTCTCGTAGGATGCCATGGTTCGTGCTCCCGGTGTTTCGGCGGCTGTCCTAACCGGAATCGACCGATCGGGAAACCGCCCCGGGGCTAGCGCTGCGTGCGTGCGCAGAAGAACGTGCTGCGCCCCGCCTGCACGATCCGCCCCACCCCGGCGCAGGCCGGCGGCCCGGGGCAATGGGCGCAGCGCTCGCCCTCGCGGCCATAGACCTTCCAGGCGTGCTGGAAATAGCCCAGCTCTCCGTCCGGCTGGACATAGTCGCGCAGCGAGGACCCGCCGGCGGCGATTGCCTCGGTCAGGGTCGCCTTGATCTCGGGCACCAGCCGCGCGGCGCGCGATCCGGCAACGGTATGCGCCAGGCGGCGGGGAGAGATGCCGGCGCGGAACAGCGCCTCGCACACATAGATATTGCCCAGGCCCGCCACGACCGACTGGTCCAGCAGCGCCGCCTTGATCGGTGTCTTCCGCCCGGCCAGGGCCGCCGACAGCGCCGCGGCGTCGAAGACGGTGTCCAGCGGTTCCGGCCCCAGCCCCGCCAGCAGCCGGTGCGCATTCTCGCGCGCCGTCGGCATCAGGTCGATCGAGCCGAACCGGCGGGGATCGACGAAGCCCACCCGCCAGCCATCATCGGTTTCCAGCACGACATGCTCATGCGCGGTTTCCGTGTTGGGCCGGTGCGGCGTCAGCACCATGCGCCCCGACATGCCCAGGTGCAGCAGCACCGAATCGCCGCCCGCCAGGCGCATCAGGATGTATTTGCCGCGCCTGCGGAACCCCTCGACCCGCGCCCCCGTCAGCCGCGCTCCCAGCTCGGCCGGGATCGGCCAGCGCAGGTCGGGGCGGCGGATAGCGGCGCGCAGGATCACTCGGCCAAGAAGCCGAGCCTGCAGGCCGCGCATAACGGTTTCGACTTCGGGGAGTTCCGGCATGGGTGCCGATCAGGCTATACACCGGGGCGATGACCGACAACCCCGCCACCCCCACCGTCGATTTCGGCTTCCGCCGCGTCGATCCGGCCGAGAAGCCCGGCATGGTCCGCGCCGTCTTCGACAGCGTGGCGCCGAAATACGACCTGATGAACGACCTGATGTCGCTGGGTGTGCACCGGGTCTGGAAGCGCATCTTCGTCAGCGACCTGAACCCCCGCCCGCATCACCGGCTGCTGGACCTGGCGGGCGGCACCGGCGATATCACCTTCGGCTGGCTGCGCCTGGGTGGCGGGCCGGCGCTGCTGTCCGACATCAACGCCGCCATGCTGGCGGTGGGGCGCGACCGGGCCATCGCGCGCGGGCTGATCGGCGATGTCTCGCTGCTGGTCGCGGATGCCGAGAAGCTGCCGATCCCCGACCGCAGTGTCGATCGCGTCTCGATGGCGTTCGGGCTGCGCAACTGCACCGACAAGGACGCCGTCCTGGCCGAGGCGCGGCGCGTCCTGAAGCCGGGCGGGCGGTTCCTGTGCCTGGAATTCTCTCGCGTGCAGGTCGCGGTGCTGGACCCGGTCTATGATGCCTGGTCGTTCAAGGTCCTGCCGCGCCTGGGCCGGATGGTCGCGGGCGACGCCGAAAGCTACCAGTACCTGGCCGAGAGCATCCGCACCTTCCCGGACCAGGAGCGTCTGGCGGCGATGATGCGCAAGGCCGGCCTCTCGCGCGTCTCGGTGCGCAACCTGTCG
>CAYZKM010000810.1:0-2096 GCA_964478525.1 uncultured Bifidobacterium sp. | reverse complement strand
CCCAGGCGGGCCGGTGCGGGACAAGGGCGATTGCCCCTCTATACTCCATTCATCGGGTAACGGCATGCCATGTCGGCGGCCCTGCCCGCACCGGAGGAGACGAACCATGCCGCTGCTTATCGAACGCAAGGGTGCGATCGGCATCCTGACGCTCAGTCGCCCCGAGGCGCGCAATGCCTGGGACGAGGACTACAACGAGGCGATGCCGAAGATCCTGTCGGAATGGGAGGATGACGACACCCTGCATTGCGTGATCTTGACCGGCGACGAGCGGGGACGGGCATTCTCGGCCGGGGCGAACCTGAAGGACCCGAACACGCATTCGACCGCGTCGGCGGCGGATTTCATCAAGGGCCTGCCGAAATGGCGCAACTTCCCGATCAACCTGGTGCAGGAGTTTCCCAAGCCGGTGATCGCCGCGGTGAACGGGTATGCGATCGGGATCGGCTGCATCATCACCTATGCCTGCGACCTGATCGTGGCATCCGATCGCGCGGAATGGCGCCTGCCGCAGGCCGCGCTGGGCATCCTGCCGGCCTATGGCGGCACGCCGCGCCTGGCGCAATGGGTCGGCAAGGGCATGGCCATGAAGACGGCGCTGGGCTTCCCGATTTCGGCCGAGGAAGCGCATCGCGATGGCCTGGCGCAATGGAAGGTGCCGCATGCGGCGCTGATGGAGAAGGCCCTCGCCGTGGCGGAGCACGTCGCCGGCCTGCCGCCGCTGGCGGCGCGCCTGGTCAAGGAATCGGTCAACAAGGGCATGGATATTCCGAACATCAAGGATGCCGCCCTGGCCGACGTGTACCGGTTCTTCGCGCTGGAGATGACCGAGGACAAGGCGGAGGGCCATCAGGCCTGGCGCGACCGGCGCAACCCGGTGTTCCACGGCCGCTGACCCGATGCGAAGGAGCGATCGATGACCCTCCCTTTGGGCAATCTGCCCGACACACGCTACCCCGATCCGCGGATCGAAGTGCTGGACAGGCGCTTCGTCTACAAGCAGGGCAATGCCGCGATCGAGCGGGTGGCCACCGGATTCCGCTGGGCGGAAGGCCCGGTGTGGTTCCGCGATGGCGGCTATCTGGTGTTCAGCGACATTCCCAACAACCGGATGATGCGCTGGACCGAGGAGGACGGGCATCTGTCCGTCTTCCGCGCGCCGTCGCACTACACCAACGGCAACACGCGCGACCGTCAGGGCCGGCTGCTGTCCTGCGAGCATGACACGCGCCGCGTCACGCGCACGGAACTGGACGGGTCGATCACCGTGCTGATGGACGGCTTCGACGGCAAGAAGCTGAACGCGCCGAACGACATCGTGGTGGCGAGCGATGGCGGGGTCTGGTTCACCGATCCCGGCTACGGCATCGACGGGCCGTACGAAGGCCATGCGGCCGCGGCCGAACTGCCCTGCAACGTCTATCGCCTGGACCCGGCCACCGGGCAGGCGCGCGTGGTGGCGGGGGATTTCGTGCGGCCGAACGGGCTTGGGTTCTCGCCGGACGAGAAGCGGCTGTACATTGTGGATACCGGCATCTCGCATGGCGGGCCGTCGCATATCCGGGTGTTCGACGTGGATGGGACGACGCTGCGCAACGGGCGGGTCTTCGCCGACAATTTCCGCCCCGGCATGACCGACGGCATGCGCTGCGATGTGGACGGCAATGTCTGGTGCAGCATGGGATGGGGCAACCCGTCCGAGGACGGGGTTCGCTGCTATGCCCCCGACGGCGACATGATCGGCCGGATCCGCCTGCCCGAGGGCTGCGCCAACCTGTGCTTCGGCGGGCGCAAGAAGGACCGGCTGTTCATGACGGCCAGCACATCGGTCTATGCGCTGTATATCAACGGCAAAGGGGCGATGGTGCCGTAGTGGAGAACGTCAGCCGACATCGAGAACGGTGCGCGCACCCTCGGGGATGGCCTGCGCCAGCGCGTCCGACAGCATGCGGGTCCGCCGCTTGAAAACCAGTTGCCCGTGCAGCGCGCCGACCGGATTCATACCCGTGCCCCAGATGCAATTGCCATGATTTCGCAGCTTATACCAACGGCCCAAACCGCTGACTCACGCGGGCGCCTAGGAATCGGCGTGAAGT
>CAYZKM010000809.1:0-2097 GCA_964478525.1 uncultured Bifidobacterium sp. | reverse complement strand
CGTTGTCGATGCAGGCCGTGTCCGACTGGCCGTGCGGGATGATCGGCCACATCTTGTCGAGATCGGGCCCGATCAGGTCGGACGACATCGAGCGGCGGCGCGCATACATCGAGTTCACGTTGCCGCGGACCGTGTTGATCTCTCCGTTATGGGCCAGGAACCGGTACGGGTGCGCCAGCTTCCACGACGGGAAGGTGTTGGTCGAGAAGCGCTGGTGCACCAGCGCGAGCGCCGATTCCGTCAGCGGGTTGCGCAGGTCGTCGTAGAAGCTGCCGACCTGGGTGGCCAGCAGCAGGCCCTTGTAGACCACGGTCCGGGTCGAGAAGGACGGCATGTACAGCTCGCCCAGGCCGGGGATGTGGCGCTTCTCGCCCAGCGCGCGGATGTTGTTCAGGATCTGCTTGCGGATCGCGAGGATCTTCCGCTCGAACGCGTTCTGGTCCTTGATCTTGTCCGACGCGCCGATGATCGCCTGGCGGATCACCGGCATGGAATCGATCACCGCCTTGCCGAGGCCGGTCAGGTCGGTCCCGATCTCGCGCCAGCCGATCATGGCCTGGCCTTCCTGCGCGACCACCTGCTCGAAATGGCGGATCGCATGGTCGCGCGCGACGGCGTCCTGCGGCAGGAAGCACATGGCAACGCCATAGCGGCCGAACGGCGGCAGGGCCTTGCCGTTCTTCGCGGCCCAGTCGCGCAGCAGCGCATCCGGCATCTGGATCAGGCAGCCGGCCCCGTCGCCCATCAGCGGGTCCGCGCCGACCGCGCCGCGATGGTCGAGGTTTTCCAGGATTTTCAGGCCCTGGGTGATGATATCGTGCGACTTTCGGCCTTTGATATTCACGACGAAGCCGACGCCGCAGGCGTCATGCTCGTTACGGGGATCGTACAGGCCTTGGGTCACAACCTCTTCCATCGCAATCTCTTTTCGTGCGTATCTGTGTACGGCCGAACGGGCACGGGCCAGTCCAGCCGCCCTTTTTGCCCGCGTGTCCGGCAAATGGCAACATTCCTGCCGCAGTGCAGCGTAAGCGATGGCGGCCAACCCCGGCAAGGGGCAGTATTCCACATACTCCCCCACCAGCCCGTCAGGCCGTTCGGCGTCAGCGCTCGCCGGGCCGCTTCTGCTGTTGCGGCGGCGGCGCGGGGCGTGACGATGCCTGCGGCGGCGCCGCCGCGGGGGCGCGGAACTGCTGCTGCGGGGCGGCGTGCATCTGCGGCGGGGGCGCGTGGTATTGCGGCTGCTGCATCTGCGGCGGGGGCGCACGGAATTGCGGCGGGGGCGCGGCATGCACCTGCGGCGGTGGGGCACGGAACTGCGGCTGCGGTTGCGGCGCGGGGGCCTGGAACTGCGGCGCGGGACGCGGCTGCGGCACCGCTGTGACGTTGGATGGCATCGGCGGGGTCTGCACGCGCGGCGGTGGCGCGGCATAGGGTGTCGGCTGGGCGGAACGGAATTGCGGCTGGGGTGCGGGCGTCTGCACCGTTGGCGGCGGGGCGCTGTGGAACTGGTTGCCTTGCGGCGCCGGCGCCGAGAACGGCCCCGACGGTGCGCCGAACCGGTTGGGCTGCCCCGTCGCACCCGGCTGCGGCGTGGCCATGCCTCCCGTGCCGAAGCCGGAGGATGGTGCGTTCGGCGGCGTCGGACGGGCCGGGGCGGCCATCCCCGGCTGCGCCGGACCGGCGGGGCCGGTACCCAGGCCGGTGCCCAGGCTGGTGGGTGCACTGCCGGTCCCGCCGGTCCGTCCGCCGGGAACCGCTGCCAGGCCGTTCGGCGTCGCACCGCCGGGGGCAGCCGGTACGGCGCCGCCCGCCTGGCCCGGGCGGGGCATGGCCGCGGGGGATCCCGGCTGCGGCGGCAGTGTCTGTGTCGCGCCGAGCGCGGGCGGGCGCGGAGTTTGGGGGGCGTTCGGGAAGCCGCTTGCTCCCGGCATGCCTGGTGCCGGACGCGCAAATCCCTGGCCACCGGTGGGTGGCGCCCCGAAAGGAGCGCCCATCGACGCTCCTGCCGGCGATCCCGTCGGCGCACCCATCTGCCGCCCCGCGGGTGCGCCCGTCGGCGCCCCCACCGGCGCCCCCACCGGCGCGCCCATCGGC
>CAYZKM010000808.1:0-2106 GCA_964478525.1 uncultured Bifidobacterium sp. | reverse complement strand
TGTCCAGGACCAGCGAGGTGCCTGCCGCGGTCCCGTCGGTCACCCACAGCTCCTGCCCGGTGGTGCCATCGTCCGCCATGAACAGCGCCTGGCCGTTGTCCATCGACGCGAAGCGTCCCAGGCCCGAGCTGCCGGTCGGGTTGATGTCCAGCAGCATCGACGTGCCGGCGGCCGAGCCGTCGGTCACCCATAGTTCGTTGCCGTGCACGCCATCGTCGGCGCGGAACAGGACCGTGTTCGGGTCCAGCACGAACAGCCCGTACGGGTAGGAGTCGGCCGTGCCGGGGTTGATGTCGACCACCATCGACGTGCCGGCGGTCGTCCCGTCGGTGACCCAAAGCTCGGCGCCATAGGTCGTATTCTCGGCCGCAAACAGCGCGCGGCCGCCGGAAATCACGGCGAAATAGCTGGGGTAGGAACCGTTTCCCCCGCTTTCGATGTCCATGACCATCGACGTGCCGGCCGCGGACCCGTCGGTGACCCAAAGCTCATAACCGTAATAGTGGTTGAGAGCGGTAAAGACCGCCCGTCCGCCGCCGATGGCAGCGAAGTGCTGGGGCATGCTGCCGGACGTGGGTTCGATGTCCATGACCAGCGAGGTGCCGGCCGTGGTTCCGTCGGTGACCCACAGCTCGTAGTTGTACGTCCCGGAGAAGGACATATTGGAGGCCGAGAATACCGTCAGCCCGTTGCCGAGCGGGGTGAAATCGCCCGGATAGGACGGCATCGGCGCGATACCGGGGTAAAGATCGAACAGCAGCGATGTGCCGGCTGAGGTGCCGTCGGTGATCCAGACCTCGGCTCCGTGGTCGAGGTCGAACGCCTGGAACAACAGGGTGCCCTCGCCGGTCGCCTGGAAATGGTCGGGATAGGACGGGTAGATGCCCTGGTCGATGTCCGCCAGCAGATAGGTCCCGGCGGATGTCCCGTCCGAGACCCACAATTCGACGCCATGGGTCGAATCGAAGGCATTGAACACGACCTTGCCGGGGGCGACAGCGGTCAGGCTATACGGCCGGCTGCCGTCCGGCCCGGCCTCGATATCCTTGACCAGCGAGGTGCCGGCCGCCGTGCCGTCGGTGATCCACAGTTCGCGGCCTTCGGCCGTGGTGACCGCGGTAAACAGGAACCGGCCACCGCCGAGGGCGGCGAAACCCCAGGGGGTGCTGTTATAGACGCCGGGATCGATGTCGATCAGCATCGAGGTGCCGGCGGCCGTTCCGTCGGTGATCCACAGCTCCCCGCCATGGGTCGGCTCGTACCCGTCGAACAGGGCAAGGCCGCCGCCGATGTCGAAAACCGGGCTCAACACGCCGCCATCCGACCCCGGATTGACGTCGAGCACCATCGAGGTGCCGGCGGTGGTGCCGTCGGTGATCCACAACTCCTCGCCATGCACGCCGTCATTAGCCGCGAACAGGACCTTGTCCGGGGCCAGCGCGACGATCCGGGTGGGGCGCGAACCGTAGATTCCCGGCATGATGTCCAGGAGCATCGACGTTCCGGCACTGGTACCGTCCGTTATCCACAATTCCCTGCCATAGGCGGCGGTGGTGTTCGCAAAGACGGCTCGGCCGCCACCGATGGCCGTGACATCGGTCGGAAACGCCGACGTCCCGCCAGGATTGGAATCGCCCAGCATCGAGGTGCCGGCGGCCGTGCCGTCGGTCACCCACAGCTCGTATCCCGCGGCAGGTGTATAAGCAGAGAACACCGCCGTCCCATTGCCCAGGCCGGTGAGCCAGCTGGGCCGTGACGCGCCGCTGCCGGGCACGATGTCTGCCACGAGCGATGTACCCGCCGTGGTGCCGTCGGTGATCCACAGCTCCCACCCCTCGGCCGCGGTGGTGGCGCTGAACAGGATCTCGCCATTGCCGAGGTCGATGAAATCGTACGGCGAGGAACTGGCCGGGCCGGGATTGATGTCGAACAGGACCGACGTGCCGGCCAGGGTGCCGTCCGAGATCCAGAGTTCGTCGCCGTATAGCCCCGAGAGCGCAGAAAAAATGAAGCGCATCGTGTTTCCTTGGACTCCGTTGCCCTGCGGTTCGCCAGGCAGAATATCGTTGCAAACCAGTAATCCATGGCCGGCCGAATCACAACGGT
>CAYZKM010000807.1:0-2109 GCA_964478525.1 uncultured Bifidobacterium sp. | reverse complement strand
AGGAGGCGACGCCGAACGCCCGCCTGGACGCGCTGTCCGACGGCGCCGGACAGCCGGAACGGACGCGCTCGGCGCGCGCGCAGGCCACCGACGCGCCGCTCGTCTCGGGGTCCCTGGCCGCATGGCGCACCGAGGCCGATGCCGATTACGCGATGCTGCACATGATCGCGCAGTTCAACGCCAAGACCGATGCCGAACTCGCCGCTGCCGCGGCCGCCTTCCCGCGCCAGGTCGGCGGCATGCGCGATCGCCTGACGCGGATGGAGGCGCGGCTGGCGCAGCGGCAGGACGCCGTCACCGCACTGCTGGACCGGCTGGAGGCGATCACCCGTGACCCGGACCAGGCCGCCGAGGTCGTGCCGCTGAAACCCTGAACCGCTATCGGTCCCGCGTGGCCTGCCAGGCGCGGAACTGGTCGAACAGCTCGTCCTTCTGGCGCGGGGTCATCGGTTGCGGGTTCGCCGCCACGCCGCGCTCCTCCAGAAACCGCATGAACGCCGCCCGCAGGTCTTGCCCGCTGCCACCGGGGGCGCGGCCGCGCAGCCACGCCTCGGCCGGGGGGAAGCGCTGCCAGCCGGGCAGTTCGGCCGAGAGGTTGACCTCGGACCAGGCCCGGTCATGCCCGTGTGCCGCCAGCAGCTCGAAGCGGGTGAACATGGCCTCGACGATGGCGGCCAGGCGCTGGTACCGCGCCCCGCCCGGGGTCTCGGCGCGGACGAACAGCGCGGTGCCGACCGCGACCGTGTCCACCGCCGCCCCCGCGGCGATCAGGCCGGGATAGTCGGCCCCGGTCAGCCGCACGGGAACATAGGCGGCGACGACATCCGGCGTCAGCGGCACCGCCAGCAGGCGCAGGCCCTCGGCACCGGCCAGGCGCAGCTCCGGCGCGGGGCGCCCGGCCACCAGCGCGACAGCCGCGATCTCCCGCCGGCGCAGCCGCGCGATCGCGGCCACGGTATCGTCGGTGGCGATCGCCGGGGTCAGGCGCAACAGGCGGAACAGCAGCCCGGCGGTGATCGCCGTATCCCCGGCGGGCGGACCCACGCTGATGGTCTGCCCGCCCAGCGCGGCCAGCGAGCCGGTTTCCCGCCGCACCAGCAGATGGAAGGTCAGGTAGTTCAGGCGCGTGACGTAGTGCAGCGCGGTCTCGATGCCGGGAAACAGCCGCTGCGACCGCGCGGCGTCCAGCGCATCCAGGTTCAGGATCGCCATGTCGATCCCCGGCGTGCGCAGCAGGTCCGCGACATTGCGCAGCCCGCCCCGCCCGGCCAGCGGCAGGATGCGCCTGGTCGCGCCATCATCGGCGAGGCTGCCCAGCTCCTCGGCCAGGCGCAGGGCCCCGGCACCAGGCCCGCCGGCTTCCAGCGTCGCCACGCCCTGCGCCCCCGCCGGCGCCGCCAGCCCCGCCGCCAGCCCCACCGCCAGCCCCACCGCCAGACAGAACCACGCCACCGCCGTCCGGATGGCCGGGGCCACGATGTCACGCCGCCACGCGATGGAGGCCGGCTGATGGAAACGCGCGGACGATGCGGTCAAGCCGGCCCTACCAGCCCAGCAGGTTGACGCCGTTGGACCCGGCGACCGCGCCCGCCACCGTGACCAGGCTGAGCGTCAGCAGCACCCAGGGCAGGCGCTGCACCACGCGATAGGCGAGGCCGGGGTCGCGGGCGGCGAGGCGGTGCAGCAGCCGGTCGACGACCAGGGGTTCCAGGACGAACAGCATCGCCGTGAAGATGGCCCAGGTCAGGACCATGGCGTGCATCCACCAGAAGTCCACAGACTGGAAGCGCGACCAGCCATCCAGCCGCCATGTCATGTAGAAGCCGGTCGCGCCGGCGATGGCGGTGGTCCATCGCGCCTGCGCGGCGAAGCGCTGTTCCAGCTGGTGGAAGCGGGGCAGCACCTGCTCGGGCGGGGTAGTGCGCCGCAGGGTCGGCAGCAGGACGGTGGTCACCATCGCCACGCCGCCGATCCACAGAACGACGGCGACGACGTGCAGCGCCTTGGCGATTACGAAATCGGCCATCACGGTCCCGCGCCAGATCCGACGGGATGGCGCCATCTGATTGGAATCACGGGTGGATTCGGCTGGTCGGAGTGAGAGGATTC
>CAYZKM010000806.1:0-2110 GCA_964478525.1 uncultured Bifidobacterium sp. | reverse complement strand
AACCGCGCCGGTCCTGTCCCTGGTGGTCTGCTTCATCGCCCTGCTGTCGATCTTCAACGCGCTGGCGGGGATGATCTGGAGCTATACGATCAAGCAGTTCCCGTCGCCGTTCCCGACCCGCGACATTTTCGGCAACGGCCTGGTCAGCGGCCAGCAGTTGGGGGTCGTCGCGGTGACGGCGATCATGCTCGGCGTTCTGACGGTGTTCTTCCGCTACACCACCCTGGGCCTTGCGATGCGCGCCGCCGCCCAGAACGCAACCTCGGCCCGGCTGATGGGTGTGCGGGTATCGTGGATGCTGGCGCTGGGATGGGGGCTGGCGGCAGCGATTGGCGCCATCGCGGGGATGCTGGTCGCGCCGATCGTGTTCCTGGATCCCAACATGATGGTCGGCATCCTGGTCTATGGCTTCGCCGGCGCGCTGGTGGGCGGGATCAGCAATCCGCTGGGCGCGGTGGCGGGTGGGTTCATCGTGGGCGTGCTGGAGAATCTGGTCGGCAGCTATGTGATCGGGAACGAGCTGAAACTGAGTTTCGCGCTGGTCGTCGTGGTCGGCGTGCTGCTGTTGAAACCGGCCGGGCTGTTCGGCCAGGTCATCGTGAGGCGGGTCTGATCATGGCGGCGGTGGCAAGAAGCTGGGCGACGAAGACCGGGTTCGGCGGCGTCGCGATCGCGTTCTGGGTGATCCTGGCGGTCCTGCCGCTGATCAATTTCGTCTGGGACGATCCCAGTTTCGACTATTACATGTTCATGGGTCAGTCGATGCTGATCTATGCCATCGCGGTGCTGGGGCTGAACCTGCTGATCGGGTTCAACGGCCAGATCTCGCTGGGGCATTCGGCATTCTTCGCCGTCGGCGCCTATACCGCCGCGATCCTGATGAATTTCGGCGGCGTGCCGTACTGGCTGACGCTGCCGGCGGCGGCGATCGTGTGCTTCGGCGCGGGATTTCTGTTCGGTTTTCCGGCCCTGAAGCTGGAAGGACACTATTTGGCGCTGGCCACCTTCACGCTGGCGATCGCGGTGCCGCAATTGCTGAAATACAAGCTGATCGCCGGCTGGACCGGCGGCGTGGGCGGGCTGCTGCTGGAAAAGCCGGACCCGCCCTTCAACCTGCCGCTGAACGCCGACCAATGGCTGTATTACCTGTGCCTGGTCGTCGCGATGCTGATGTTCTGGGTCGTCTATAACCTGCTGCGCGGGCGCAGCGGGCGGGCGATGATGGCAGTGCGCGACCATGCGATGGCCGCGGCGACCATGGGTGTGGATACCGCGCTATACAAGACCATGACCTTCGGCATCAGCGCCGCCATCACCGGTGTCGCCGGCGCGCTGTCGGCGATCACCGTTGCCTATGTCGCGCCCGACAGTTTCACGCTGCAACTGTCGATCTCGTTCCTGGTCGGGCTCGTCGTAGGTGGCATGGCGTCGCTGCCGGGGTGCATCGTCGGCGGCGCCTTCATCGTGCTGGTGCAGAATTCCTCGCAGTCGATCTCTGATTGGATGAAAGAGACCTTCGCCCTGCGCTATGACGTGCCGGCCTGGGCCATCTACGGCGTGCTGCTGTTGCTGCTGATGTATTTCCTCCAGTCCGGGATCATGGGCGGCGTTGCCAGCCTGCGCGCCTGGCTGGTCCGTATGGCGGGCAAGGGGACAGCCGAAACTCGCTGAAGCCCCGCGAGGGGATATCGTCATGGGAGATGTCGTCATGATCCGCAGAAGACCGTTCATGCTGGGTGCTGCGTCCGGCCTGCTCGCTACACCGGCCATCGCGCAGAAGAAATACGGTCCCGGCGTCACCGATACCGAGATCAAGATCGGCCAGACCATGCCGTACAGCGGCAACGCCTCGGCCTATGGCGTGGCGGGACGATGCCAGGCGGCGTATTTCCGCATGATCAACGACGCCGGCGGAATCAACGGCCGCAAGATCAACTTCATCTCGCTGGATGATGGCTACAGCCCGCCCAAGACGGTGGAGCTGGCCCGCCAGCTGGTGGAACGCGACCAGGTGCTGCTGTTGTTCTACTGCCTGGGCACGCAGACCAACACCGCGATCCACAAGTACATGAACCAGAAGAAGGTGCCGCAGCTTTTCGTCGCGACCGGT
>CAYZKM010000805.1:0-2114 GCA_964478525.1 uncultured Bifidobacterium sp. | reverse complement strand
GATCGATCCTGCTGTCGGACGCGAAGCTGCTGGTGATCGACGAAGCCGACCGGATGCTGGACATGGGGTTCATCCCCGATGTCGAGCGGATCGTCTCGCTGCTGCCGGCCAATCGCCAGACGCTGTTCTTCTCGGCCACGATGGGCCCGGAAATCCGCCGCCTCGCCGATGCCTTCCTGCGCGAACCGAAGGAGATCACGGTTTCCCGCCCCGCCTCGGTGGCGACCACGATCACCGAAGGCCTGGCGCTGGTCACCGAACACGACAAGCGGGAGGCACTGCGCCGGCTGATCCGGACCGAGAATGTGCAGAACGCCCTGATCTTCTGCAACAAGAAGGTCGACGTCGACATCCTGTACAAGTCGCTGACCAAGCACCAGTTCAGCGTCGGCGCCCTGCATGGCGACCTGGCGCAGACGGTGCGGTTCACGACGCTGGAGAAGTTCAAGGCCAACGAGCTGAAGCTGCTGGTGTGCAGCGATGTCGCCGCGCGCGGCATCGACATCGGCGGGCTGTCGCATGTGTTCAACTTCGACGTGCCGCACCATGCCGAGGATTATGTCCATCGCATCGGCCGCACCGGGCGGGCCGGGCTGGAAGGCCATGCCTTCACCATCGCCAAGCCGGATGACCGTCCGGCGATCGAGGCGATCGAGAAGCTGATCGGCCATCCGATCCCGCCGATGATCGTGCCGGGCCTCGATCCGGTCGACTGGGCCGAGGGCGACAGCCGCAAGCGCCGCGGCCGGCCGAAGAAGGGGGCGAGCGAGTCGCGCAAGGGTGAGCGGGATCGCGCGCCGCGCGAACGGGCCCCGCGCATGCGGGGCGAGGACGCCGAGACGGCGCCGGTGGCGGACCGCCCGCGGCGGGAGCGTGCGCCGGCGCGCAGCGAGAGCACGGTGGCCGAACGCACCGCCGGCCAGGCGCGCGACCCCGGCCGGGACTTGGAGCGTGACCTTGGGCGTGACCTTGGGCGCGACGTCGGGCGCGACAGAGAGAGAGACAGGGACCGGGGACGCGACCGCCCGCCCGCCCGCGCGGATGAGGGGCCGCGCGATCGCGGCGCGCGCCGCGACGACCGGGGCCGTGAGGACCGAGGCCGCGAAGACCGGGGCCGCTATCGCCGTGACGACGACCTCGGGCCGCCGGTGATGGGCTTCGGCGACGACGTGCCGGCCTTCATGCTGCTGCGCGCCCGCACCCCGCGACACACTGAAACCACGGAAACCGAGGCATGAACGAGTCTTCCTCCAAGCCCGCCAGCCATTTCACCCCGTTCCAGTGGGACGACGCTCTGCGCCTGGACACCGCGCTGACCGAGGATGAGCGCGCGATCCGCGACGCCGCCCATGCGTTCTGCCAGGAGAAACTGTTCCCGCGCGTGCTGATGGCGAACCGGCTGGAACAGTTCGATCGCGAGATCATGAACGAATTCGGCGAGATGGGCTTCCTGGGCGCGACCCTGGACGGCTATGGCTGCGCCGGCGTGAACTATGTCAGCTACGGCCTCATCTCCCGCGAGGTCGAACGGGTCGACTCCGGCTACCGCTCGGCTTTTTCCGTCCAGTCCTCGCTGGTCATGTTCCCGATCCATGCCTTCGGCTCCGAGGAGCAGCGGCAGAAATACCTGCCCAAGCTGCGCACCGGCGAATTCGTCGGCTGCTTCGGCCTGACCGAACCCGATGCCGGGTCGGACCCGGCATCGATGCGCACGCGCGCCAAGGCGGTGGATGGCGGTTTCATCCTGAACGGGTCGAAAACCTGGATCACCAACGCACCGATCGCCGATGTGCTGGTGGTGTGGGCCAAGGACGACGCCGGCGACATCAGGGGCTTCATCCTGGAACGCGGGATGCAGGGCCTGGCGCAGCCGAAGATCGAGGGCAAGTTCTCGCTGCGGTCGTCGGTAACCGGCATGATCATGATGCAGGACGTGTTCGTGCCGGCGGCGAACCAGCTGCCGGGCGTGAAGGGCCTGCGTGGGCCGTTCTCGTGCCTGAACAATGCCCGCTATGGCATTTCCTGGGGCGCGCTGGGCGCGGCGGAGTTCTGCTGGCACGCGGCGCGGGACTATACGCTGCAGCGCATGATGTTCGGCAAGCCGCTGGCGGCCA
>CAYZKM010000804.1:0-2114 GCA_964478525.1 uncultured Bifidobacterium sp. | reverse complement strand
GCGGCGGCGAGTTGCCCAAACAGTACTACGACGTGATGGACCCGTTCGTGACACTGACTGCCGCCGCCTGCGCGACCACGTCGTTGAAGGTCGGCACCGGCGTCTGCCTGGTGAACCAGCGCGATCCGATCCAGCTGGCGAAGCTGGTCGCGTCCATCGACCAGGTGTCCGCCGGGCGCTTCCTGTTCGGCGTCGGCAACGGCTGGAACCAGGACGAGATGGAGAACCACGGCACGGATTTCAAAACCCGCCACAAGCTGGTGCGGGAGCGTATCGAGGCGATGCGGGAAATCTGGACCAGGTCCAAGGCCGAGTATCACGGCGAATTCGTCAATTTCGATCCGATGATGACCTGGCCGAAGCCTGTCCAGAAGCCGCACCCGCCCGTCATCGTCGGTGGCGCCTACCCCTATGCGGCCAGGCGGGCGGCGCGCTACGGGGATGGCTGGATTCCGCTGGCCGGGCGGCCGACCCAGTATGGCGACGTGTTCGACTATGTCCCGAGGTTCCGCGAGATGGTGAAGGAAAACGGCCGCGACCCCGCGACCTTTCCGATATCGCTGTTCAGCTCGGCCGACGATGCCGACACGCTGAAGCGCTATCGCGACCTGGGCATCGTCCGTGTCGTGGTCAGCCTGCCGGCGGCCAGGGGCGACGCCATCCTGCCCATCCTGGACCGGTGGGCCGGATTGGCGCGGGCGCTGTCCTAGCGCATGATCCCGCTGAGCGGAACCGTGGCAGCGGGTGAATCATGCGATCAGACAATAAGATAGCGCGCGCTGACCGGTTACGGTCAGCGCGCGCTAGCGCTGGGTCCGTGGGGCGCGGATGCCGGCCCGCGCCCTGCCCGACGGGTCAAATGTTGCCCTGCTCGTCTGCCGGGATCGTGTCGTCGGGGCCGAAGTAGAGCCTGGCGCATTCCCGGTCCTGCACGCCACCCATCACCGGCAGGTCGTCGCGGAACGCGTCGTTGATGAAGTCGATGGTGTCCAGGTGCCGGTCCTCGAAATACATTGCGTGCACCTGGTGGCGCTGGGCGCCGAAGACGATGGCGCCGATGCGGGCCCAGATCGCCGCCATCGTGCACATGCCGCACGGCTGCAGCGTCGTATACAGGGTCGCGCCGCGCAGCGCGGTGGTGCCCAGTGACGCGGCGGCGCGCCGGATCGCCACCATTTCCGCGTGGGCGGTGGGGTCGTTGCGCAGCGCAACTTCATTGACGCCGGTCGCAACGACCTTGTTGTCCAGCACGATGACGCACCCGATCGGTGCCAGCCCCGGCCGGCGTTCCGCCTTTACGGCCAGGTCGATGGCCAGGCGCATGAAGTCCTGATGGCCCATCATCTAGATCACATGGAACAGGTATAGCAGAAGCAGGACGGGAATCGGAATGCCGACCAGCCACAACAGGATGTAACGCATGAAAGGACTCCCTGGTTCCGTCATGAACAGGTTTTATTGGTTACTTCTTCTCCCAGACCGGCTTGCCCAGGTCGACCTGGTCGGGCGTCGTGCTTGCCCCGGCGATCGCACCGGCACCGCCGCCGATGACCGCGCCCGCCGCCACGCCGACCGGCCCGCCCACCAGCCCGGCGGTCGCGCCGGTGGCGGCCCCGGTGGCGGCGGCCCCCTGTACGCGGCCGGGTTCGCGGGAACCGCAGGCAGCCAGCAGGCTTGCCGAGGCGGCAAACAGAAGTGTCGCGGCGATTTTCATGATGGCTCCTTGTCTGGCGGATGGAATAGCCAGTTGCCTTTGCAATGACGTAATACAGTGGGACTGTTGATTACGGCGACATGCTGATTGGCAGCATTGGTCGTAGCTGGGACCGCCGTCGCGGCCGTTCAATGCCTGCGCGGGCCGCGCATTTCGCGCCCCTGCAATACCGATCGGGCACGGAACTTTCTCGCGTTGACGCTATTGGCCGCCGCGCCTAGCGTGCCGCTCGTTTTGGTCAAACCGGGAAACCTCCAGATGTCCAACAAACTCAAGGCCCGCCTCGCGGCCGGCAAGGCCGCGCTGAATGCCTGGCTGGCGATCCCCTCGGGCTTCTCGGCGGAAGTCATGGCGCAATGCGGCTGGGACAGCGTCACCGTCGACATGCAGCACGGCGTGC
>CAYZKM010000803.1:0-2134 GCA_964478525.1 uncultured Bifidobacterium sp. | reverse complement strand
AGGCAGGTATCCAGGCCGATGAAATCCGCCAGTTCCAGCGGTCCCATCGGATGATTGGCACCCAGGCGCATCGACGTGTCGATCGCAGACACCGAGCCGACGCCTTCATACAGCGCGTAAACGGCCTCGTTGATCATCGGCACCAGGATGCGGTTGACGATGAATGCGGGGAAGTCTTCCGACACCGCGGTAATCTTGCCAAGCCGCTGGGCCAGGCCCTGCACCGCCTGGAAGGTCGGTTCGTCGGTGGCAATACCGCGAATGATCTCGACGAGTTTCATGACCGGAACCGGGTTCATGAAATGCATGCCGATGAATTTTTCCGGCCGATCCGTGGCCGCACCCAGGCGGGTGATCGAGATCGAGGACGTGTTCGAAGCCACCAGGCAGGACGGCTTCAGATACGGCATCAGCGACTTGTAGACGATGCGCTTGACATCTTCTTTTTCAGTAGCCGCCTCGATCACCAGGTCAGCATCGCTGAAAGCCGCGTAGTCGGTAGACGACGTCACCCGTGCGAGGGCAGAATCGCGATCATCCGACGAGATGATCGTGCGATTGACCTGCCTGTCCATGTTGCGGGCCATGGTTGACATGGCCTTGTTCAACGCGTCCTGGCGGATATCGACCAGAACCACGCTCAGCCCGGACAGGGCGCAGACATGGGCAATACCGTTGCCCATCTGTCCAGCACCGATGATTCCGACCGTCCGGATATCGGGCGGCTGGGTCATTATCGGCGCCGGCTTGACGTCTACATTCATTCAGGAGCGCTCCAGTTCCGCCGCCAGCTCGGGCAGCGCGGTGAACAGATCAGCAACCAGGCCATAATCGGCGACCTGGAAGATCGGCGCTTCCTCATCCTTATTGATCGCCACGATGACTTTGCTGTCCTTCATCCCGGCGAGGTGCTGGATCGCACCCGAGATGCCGACGGCAATGTACAGTTCCGGGGCGACGATCTTTCCGGTCTGACCGACCTGGAATTCATTCGGCACGAAGCCGGCGTCCACTGCGGCCCGCGACGCGCCAACCGCGGCGCCGAGCTTGTCGGCGATCGGTTCGAGCAACTTGAAGTTGTCGCCGTTCTGCATGCCTCGGCCACCCGAGATGACGACGCGCGCGGCCGTCAGTTCCGGGCGTTCGCTTTTGGACAGCTCGGCGGACACGAAGCGGGAGATACCAGGGAGGTCACCGACTGTGATCGCCTCGATCGCCGCGCTGCCGCCGTCAACCGCGACTGGATCGAAGCTGGCGGCACGGACGGTGATGATCTTCTTGGGGTCGGACGATTTCACGGTCGCCATGCCATTGCCGGCATAGATCGGGCGAACGAACGTGTCGGCATCGACCACACCCGCGATATCGCTGATCGGCTGAACATCCAGCAATGCCGCCACCCGCGGGAGGATATTCTTGCCGACGGCGGTCGTCGCCGCGAGCAGGTGGGAGTATTGCGGAGCAAGGGCGATCAGCAATGCTGCAGCCGGTTCGGCCAGCAGATGATCAAGTGCTGCGTTGTCGGCAACAAGCACCTTGGACACGCCCGGCAGCTTCGCAGCCGCCGCTGCTGCTGCATCCAGACCAACACCTGCAACCAGGGCATGGACCTCACCCAACGCCTGGGCCGCGGCCACCGCGCTGCGGGACGGCTGCTTGATGCCGGTGGCGTCAAATTCGAGCAGAACGAGAGACGTCATCGTCAGATCACCTTCGCTTCGGTCTTGAGCTTGGTTACGAGGTCGGCCACCGAGGCGACTTTCTGTCCGGCCTTGCGCTTTGCCGGTTCCTCAACCTTGATCAAGGTCAGGCGAGGGGTCGGGTCCACGCCCAGATCGGCCGGCTTTACCGTCGCGACCGGCTTCTTCCGGGCTTTCATGATGTTAGGCAGCGAGGCGTAGCGAGGCTCGTTCAACCGCAAGTCGGTGGTCACGATCGACGGAAGGTTCAAGTCAACAGTCTCAAGGCCGCCGTCGACCTCTCGCGTGACGATCATCTTGTCGCCGGCGATCTCCAGCTTGCTCGCAAATGTTCCCTGCGACCAACCCAGCAGGGCCGCCAGCATCTGGCCCGTCGCGCTCATGTCATCGTCGATTGCCTGCTTGCCCAGGATGATCATGCCAGGCTGTTCCTG
>CAYZKM010000802.1:0-2135 GCA_964478525.1 uncultured Bifidobacterium sp. | reverse complement strand
GACAATAAGATAGCGCGCGCTGACCGTTTACGGTCAGCCGGAAAGCGCGCTAGCGTCCGTCGCAACGACATCACGACACAGGGAGAGACGGCCATGACAAAAGTCATTTCCGTACGTTTCGCGCTTGTGCTCGCCTTCATCTTCCCGGCCCTGTGGCCCGCGGCGGCGCAGGATGCCGCCTGGCCGACGCGGCCGGTCCGGCTTGTCGTCAACTACGGGCCCGGCGGTTCCAGCGACAACTCCATCCGGCCATTCACCGCCCCGCTCAGCGCTGCGCTGGGCCAGCAGGTGGTGATCGAGAACAAGGGCGGCGCGGCCGGGGCGATCGGGGCGGAATCGGTGCAGAAATCGGCGCCCGACGGCTATACGTTCCTGGTCACGCCGGTGGCGGCGCTGATGATCCTGCCGCAGGTGCGGACCACGCCCTATGACCCGTTCCGGGACTTCATCGGCGTGATCAAATACGCCGATTCCATCTCGCCCCTGACCGTGCATCCATCGCTTGGCGTCAACACGCTGAAAGAGCTGGAAGCCCTGGCACGCAAGCAGCCCGGCAAGCTCAGTTTCGGGGGCGTCGGACTCGGCAGTTCGACGCAGCTGACAGCGCTGATGCTGAACCAGGCGATGGGGGTCGATATCGTCTACATCCCCTATCGCGGCGCCGGCGAGGCATTGCCGGACATCCTGGGCGGCATCGTGCAGGTGTTCGTCGATCCCAGCGGGATGCCGCATGTCTATGGCGGCAAGCTGAAACTGCTGGGGGTGTTCAACCAGACCCGCCATCCGGACTTTCCCGACGTGCCGACGGTGGCCGAGGTATATCCCGGCATGAACACCACCGCCTGGTTCGGGATGTTCGCACCCGCCGGCACACCGATGCCGATCGTGCGGAAGATGAACACCGCGATGGCCACGATCGCGCGATCCCCCGAGATGCAGGCGCATCTGCTGAAATTCGCCAACCGGGCAACCGCGAACACGCCCGAGGAATTCGCCGAGCTGCTGAAGGCCGACTATGAGAAATACGGAAAACTGATCAAGCAGTACAAGATCACCATGGATTGATCGGACCTGCATGGTCCGACGCAAGGGAGGCAACGATGCGAAAGAAAACGGTCGCGCTGGTCGCAGCACTTGCCTGCGCCATTGGCGGGGTCTCGATGTCGGCCAGCGCGCAGGGCACCGCCTGGCCGACCAAGCCGATCAAGATCATCGTGAACTACCAGCCGGGGGGTTCGACCGATAACGCGACGCGGCCCTACCTGCCGCACCTGGCGGCAGCGCTGGGCCAGCAGGTGGTGATCGAGAACAAGGGCGGCGCATCGGGTGCCATCGGGCTGGAGGCCTGCGCGAAATCGGCGCCGGATGGCTATACGTTCGTCACCACGCCAGTCGCGTCGCCGACCATCGTGCCGCAGGCGCGGCGGGTCGGCTTCGATCCGTTCAAGGACCTGGCTCCGGTATCGCGCTTCGCCGACTATACGGTGATCCTGACGGCGCATCCCTCGATCGGGGTCGGCACCGTGCAGGAACTGGCCGCACTGTCGAAGCGCAAGCCCGGCACGCTGAACATGGGCGGCGTCGGGGTCGGCACGCTGACGCAGCTGCTGACGATCATGATGAACAAGGAAGCCGGGATGGACCTGTCCTATGTGCCGTATCGCGGCGCCGGAGAGGCATTGCCGGATTTCCTCGCCGGCGTGGTGCAGACCTATCTGGACCCGAACGCGATGCCGCATGTGCTGGCCGGCAAGGTGAAGCTGCTGGCCGTGATCGACAGCGTGCGTTCGCCGGACTTTCCCGACACGCCGATGCTGAGCGAAATCTATCCGGCGCTGGACTTCGTCGGCTGGTTCGGCATGTACGCGCCCACCGGCACGCCGCCCGAGATCCTGAAGCGGATGTCGGATGCGATGAATGCCATCGGCGCGACGCCCGCGATGAAGGCACAGCTTCAGAAATTCGCGATCCGGCCGGTGCAGAGCTCGCCCGAGCAGTTCGCCCACGACATGAAACGGGACTGGGACCGCTATGGCGCATTGATCCGGGAGGCGAACATCACGATGGATTAGCGCGCCTGCCGGCTGACCGTAAACGGTCAGCGCGCGCTATCTTATACCAACGGCCCTAACCAC
>CAYZKM010000801.1:0-2141 GCA_964478525.1 uncultured Bifidobacterium sp. | reverse complement strand
AAAAGGTCACCGACGAGTTCGGCAAGAGCACCTGGCAGCCGCAGATGGAGGGCGGCAAGGTCGGGCGCGAACTGCCGGGCATCGTCGATCAGGTTATTTCATTGGCGCTGTTCTCGCGCGATGGCGACGGCCCCTGGCACCACGATCCCGAGCGCGGCACCGAGCGCCGCTTCGTCTGCAAGGCCGGCAATGCTTTCGGCCTGCCCGCCAAAGACCGCTCCGGCCGGCTTGATGAGACCGAACCGCCCGACCTCGGCGCCCTTCTCCGCAAGATCAACGCAACCCGCACCACTCAGGGGTGAACCCATGACCTATGACATGAACGATGCCGAACTGCCGCGCGGGTCAGACCTGATCCCGGATGGCAGTTTCGTGAAGGTGACGATGGCGATCCGGCCCGGCGGCTGTGATGGCCAGGGGGAAACGGATCGCGGCCTGCTCAAACGGTCCCAGACGCCCGGCAGCGACGTGATGCAGATCGACGCGGAATTCACCGTCACTGTCGGACCGCATGCGCGCCGGAAATTCTGGCAACTGTTCACGGTTTCTGGCGGCAAGGTCGACGAGAATGGCGTGTCGATCGGCTGGAAAATCTCCAAGGGGCAGTTCCGGGCGATGATCGACAGCGCCCTGGGTCTCGATCCGCACGACATGTCCGAGGCCGCTCGTGGCAAGCGCATGTTGCGTGGGTTGGCTGACCTCGCCGGCATCACCTTCGCCGCCAAGGTGCGGGTCGAGCCTGCTAACGATCCTCGATACAGCCCCAACAACAGGCTGGACCGGGTGGTGCTGCCAGGGGAGCCGGAATACCGCCGCATCATGGATGGTGAGGCCGTTTCGCCGCAACCCGGCACCCGGCCTGCCCAAGCCGCCACACAGGCCCCGCCGGCTCCCGCTTGGGCTCCGCCCGCCTGGTCGGGTTCCGGTGCGCCGCCGCCCACGGCACAGGTGAATGCATCTGCCCCGGCCCCTGCCTGGGAGCAGCGTTCCGCGGCGAACGCGGTACCCGCGTCGTCGCCACCCACCGCAGCACCCACAACCGGTGGCCCGTCATGGCTGAACAGTTGAACCCGGTCATGCGGCCATGGCGCGCAAGCGATGGGCAAGGACGAGCAGCCGTATGCCGGCCCGGGGGATCACGGCGGTTCCCCTGCCGACGACCGCGGCGGATCAGGTGGTACGTCTGGTCTGCGCCCTGTGCGGTCGGGTGGCGAAAGGCTTTGGCTACACACACCAACTCCGCTGGGACGCGTTCCCAAACCATAAGTTCTGCTCGATGGAATGTTGTGATGCCGGCGGTGCACTCGCGCGAAGGAGCGGTGGCATGATCGACAAGACTCCGATGGAAAAGCAGGCGGTCAAGGACGCAAGGCGTCCGTTCGCCGCGGTACTGACGGAGCTGGGGCTGATGGCCCCGTTCCACGACCGAACGGCCGCAGACATCGATCGGCTGATCGAGGCCTGCATCGACGGGTTTCAGGACTCGGTGCGCCGACAGGCCGCCGCGCGGGATCCGCTCGAGGACGAAATTCCTTTTTGATACGGAATGCCAATGTTGGACCTGAACCACGGATCAGCTCTGGTGTACGGGCGTACGCACCGACCTCCCGACAACGCGAGTGACCGGATCAACATCCATGTCGACAGGGCCTTGGTCGCGCGGAGCCGACGGCAAACGCCGCGCGACTATCTCGGTGGCAGTCGCGTTGGCGAAGCCTGCGCACGCAAACTGGTCTACGAGGTCGGCCACACACCGAAAGACCCAGACAAGGACTTCGACGGTGGCATCCTGCGCATTTTCGACGCCGGGCACCAGTTCGAGGACCTGTCGATCCGCTGGCTGAAGGAAGCCGGCTTTGAGCTTCGCGACCGTGGCCGCGACGGCGAGCAGATCGGCTTCAGCGTGGCGGACGGCAGGCTACGGGGGCATGCCGACGGTGTCATCGTCGCCGGCCCGAATGTCGGTATCCCCTGGCCTGCGCTTTTCGAACACAAGGCGCTCGGGTCGAAGTCGTGGAACGATCTTGTCCGACACGGGCTGCGTCGATCCAAGCCAATCTACTTCGCGCAGGTGCAGCTCTACATGGCGTATCTGCACTTGGACGTCGCACTGCTGACCGCGCTGAACCGTGACAGCCTGG
>CAYZKM010000800.1:0-2146 GCA_964478525.1 uncultured Bifidobacterium sp. | reverse complement strand
CTTGATGTCGACCAGGGCATTCTCGATGGCAGCGATCGCCTGCTGGTTGATGCCGCCCGGCGCCTGGCGGGTCACGCCGTGCAGGAAGGCGACGATCTTCTCGACCGGGCGCGGGTCCTGTCCGACCAGCCGCTCGCCCAGCCGGCAGATGACGTTGCCCAGCCCCTCCGAGCCGAAACTCTCCATGAACTCGGACCAGCCGACGATCCCCTCGTCGGTGCTGATCTTCAGGAAGGAAAAGTCCCGCCATCCCGCATTGCAGTGCAGGTCTTCGATCTTCGTGATTCGCATGAACGTTGCTCCCGCGTCGGGGCAACGATGCTACGGGTCGACCTGCTCGCGCAACCAGGCCAGGGCGCCCCGCGCCGCCGCGACCCCGGTGCTGATGGACGCCTGCAGCAGATACCCGCCGGTCGGCGCTTCCCAGTCCAGCATCTCTCCGGCCGCGAATACGCCGGGCCGGCCGCGCAGCATGAACCGTTCGTCCACCGCGTCGCGCCGCAGTCCGCCGGCGGTCGAGATCGCGCGGGCCAGCGGCGCGGTCCCGGTCAGGCGCAGGGGCAGTTGCTTGACCAGCGCCGTCAGGTCGTCGGCATCGGCGCCGGCATGCAGCGCCTCCTGCACCAGGGCGATGGCCTCGGGTGACAGCCCGGCCTGGCGGCGCAGGAAGCTGGACAGCGACTGCCCCCGCCGCGGCGCATCCAGCCGGGAACGCAGGGCCGCCGGGTGCAGGTCGGGGCGCAGGTCCACCAGCAGCGTCGCCGCCCCCTCGGCCGCGATCCTCTCCCGCAGCTCGGCCGACAGGGCATAGATCACCCCACCCTCGATCCCCGTCGCGGTGATCATGGCCTCGCCGGCCACCGGCCGGGTGGCGCAGCGCGCGACGATGCGCTTCAGCGGGTGGCCGGCCATGCGGTCGCGCAGATGCGCCGACCACGCGACCAGGAACCCGCAATTGGCGGGCTGGAACGGCGCGGTTGCCCCCGGCAGGTGATCCGCCCACGCCCCGTCCGAGCCCAGCCTGGGCCAGGACGCCCCACCCAGCGCCAGGATCGTGGCATCCGGGCGCAGCATCACCGGCCCGTCCGCGGTGCGGAACCGCAATGCGCCGCCGCCGTCCCACCCGTCCCAGGTGCTGCGTGTGCGGATCGTGACACCCAGCGATCCCAGCCGGCCCAGCCAGGCGCGCAGCAGGGGGGACGCCTTCATGGCGCGCGGGAAGACCCGCCCGGAACTGCCGGTGAAGACCGGCTGGCCCAGCTCCTCGCACCAGGCGGTCAGGGCGGCGGGCGGGAACGCGGTGATGGCCGGCTCCAGCCAGGCCCGCGCGCCGCGATAGCGGTCCAGGAAGGCCTCCAGCGGCTCGGTATGCGTCAGGTTCAGCCCGCCGCGCCCGGCCATCAGCAGCTTGCGGCCCGGGGATGGCATCCGGTCGAACACGGTCACCGCCGCACCGCCCCGCGCCGCCACCTCGGCCGCCATCAGCCCCGCGGGGCCCGCGCCGATGACCGAGACCGTTCCTGGGATGGGGGCGTCCTGCACGGGCAGGCAGGTAGACCGCCGTGCCGCCGGGGTCGAGACCGAATCGGCGGCCAAATCGAGGCATTGCCCTGACGCCGCGCCGGATCGGCCCCACATGCAAGGCATCGACGGAGGAAAACCCATGATCGAAGTCTGGACCTGGCCGACCCCCAACGGCCACAAGGTGCACATCGCGCTGGAGGAGCTCGGCCTGCCCTACACCGTGGTGCCGATCAATATCGGCAAGGGCGACCAGTTCCGGCCCGAGTTCCTCTCGATCACGCCGAACCACCGCATCCCGGCGATCGTCGATCCCGACGGGCCGGGCGGCAAGCCGATCACCCTGTTCGAGTCGGCGGCGATCATGATCTACCTGTCCGAGAAGACCGGCGGGAAGCTGATCCCGTCGGACCCCGCCGGACGCTATGCCTGCCTGCAATGGATGATGTTCCAGATGGGCGGCGTTGGGCCGATGTTCGGCCAGTACAACCACTTCGCCAACTACGCGGTCGAGAAACTTCCCTACGCGATCGAGCGCTACACCAACGAGGTGGCGCGCCTGCACCGCGTGCTGGACAAGCGCCTGGCCGAGGCGCGCTACCTGGCCGGCGACAAGTACAGCATG
>CAYZKM010000799.1:0-2156 GCA_964478525.1 uncultured Bifidobacterium sp. | reverse complement strand
ACGCCGACAGCAAGTCCAACGACGCTCGGCGCATCGCGAAATCATCGAAGATCACCTGCGCGGTATGGCGGATGCCGAAGGCGCTGCGCCCGATCATGTACTTGCCCATGCCGGCCAGCAGCTTCTGCAGCACCTCCTCCTTGCCGGGGGTGACATAGGCCTCGCCCCAGCCATGGATGCCCGATTCCGTTTCCACCCGGCAGAACAGCAGGTTCTTGGCCAGGCCCGGATCGAACAGGAATGTCTCGATGCGCGCGATCTTCATGCTCGTTTCCTTCGCCCTTGCGCCCGGTGCCGGACACGCTTCTGATCGGGCAACGCTACACGAGCGGAGGACACGATGGAATTCGAGCAGATCAAGTACGAGGTGCAAGGCACCACCGCGATCATCACGCTGAACCGGCCCGAACGGCGCAACGCGCTGTCGGGCAAGCTGCTGCGGGAACTGAACGCCGCGCTGCTGGAAGCGGATGAATACAACCCCGTCCATGCCGTGATCCTGCGCGGGGCCGGCCCGCATTTCTGCGCCGGGGCCGATCTGAACGAGTATTCCTCGGGCCGCGGCGAGGATTATCGCGGCCGCGTCGAGCTGGACGACGACATCTGGCGGCTGGAACAGGGCCAGCGGATGCGGGTGCAGATCTTCGACATGCACAAGCCGGTGATCGCGCAGGTCCATGGCACGTGCATCGGCATCGGGACCGAGCTTGCGTGGTTCTGCGACATCATCCTGGTGGCCGACGACGCGCGCATCGGCTTCCCGCCGGTGCGCGACCTGGGCACGCCGCCGGGGTCGATGTGGCTGTATCATTGCGGCCCGCAATGGGCGAAGCGGCTGCTGCTGACGGGCGACAGCCTGACCGGGAAGGACGCGGCCGAGGTCGGCCTGGCGCTGAAATCCTATCCCGCCGAGGAACTGGAAGCCGAGACGATGCGCCTGGCCGAGCGGATGGGCCTGGTGGACCCGCATCTGCTGTCGGCGAACAAGCGGATGGTCAATCTGGGGCTGGAACTGATGGGCGCGCGCACCCTGCAGCGCATCGGCGCCGAGATCGACGCGCGCGGCCACAACGCCCCGCTGGCGCGCCAGTTCCGGGAAACGATGAAGACCCATGGCGTGAAGTATGCGTTCCAGAAACGGGATTCGCTGTTCGGGAACCAGTTTGCCTCGGCCAGGGGGCGCGATCCCGAATGAGGCCGGCGTGAGCCTGCCGGCGATCCTGTTCCGGGACCCACGCTTCATCGTCATCGACAAGCCGCCGGGCCTGCCTGTCCATCCCGGTCCGGCGGGCGGGGCCAGTGTCGAGGACTGGTTTCCGCAATTCAGCCGGCGCCGGGACGGGCCGTGGCTGGCGCATCGGCTGGATGCCGACACCGCCGGGTGCCTGGTCATCGCGCTGCGCAAGGCGGCACTTCTGGCCGCGCAATCCGCCCTCGCCGGGGCGGGCGCGCGCAAGACATACTGGGCGGTCGTCACCGGCAGCCCCGCCGGCAACAACGGTGTCATCGATGCCGCCCTGGCGCGCCGGACCACGCCCGCGGGCTGGCACATCGGCGTCGATCCGGCCGGGAAACGTGCCGTCACCGAGTGGCGGGTGCTGGGTCGCGCCGCGGACCTGACCTGGCTGGAACTGCATCCGCGCACCGGGCGGACGCACCAGATCCGGGTGCATTGTGCTCATCTCGGCCATCCGATCCTGGGGGACGCGCGCTATGGCGGGCCGGATGGTCCGCTGCACCTGCTGTCGCGGGCGATCCATCTGCCGCTGGACCCGCCGGTCGATGCCATGGCGGAACCGCCCGCGCCGATGCGCCCTGCCCTGTCGCGCTGCGGGTGGCGATGATCGGCTGGGCCGTTCGAGCCGATCGAAAAATTTCATCAGGGCCCAAACTTCAATTTGTTCGGCAGGTGGCCTAGTCTGCGGCGGTGGGGAGAAAGGGCGTCCGGTCCGGTGAACAATCCGGGAACAGCGCGTCCGTTTCTCCCTCGTCCCAGAAGCTGAAAGGAACCAAGCCATGGCGGCGCTCAAAGGAACGAAAACCGAGGATAACCTGAAGGCCGCATTCGCCGGTGAATCGCAGGCCAACCGCCGGTACCTGTATTTCGCGCAGAAGGCCGATGTCGAGGGCTATAACGACGGGGCCGCGGTGTTCCG
>CAYZKM010000798.1:0-2156 GCA_964478525.1 uncultured Bifidobacterium sp. | reverse complement strand
CGGGAGGCCGAGGAGTTCTTCCATGCCGGGCAGAAGGGCTCCAGCTCGATGCCGCACAAGCGCAACCCGGTGCTGACGGAAAACCTGACCGGGCTGGCCCGCATCGTCCGCGCGGCCGTCGTGCCGGCGCTGGAGAACGTGACCCTGTGGCACGAGCGTGACATCAGCCATTCCAGCGTCGAGCGGGTGATCGCCCCCGACGCCACCATCGCGCTGGACTTCGCGCTGATGCGCCTGGCCGGCATGGTGCAGCGGATGCTGGTCTATCCGGACCGGATGAAGGCGAACCTGGAAAGCCTGGGCGGCGTCGTCTACTCGGGCGACGTGCTGCTGGCCCTGGCCCGCGCCGGGCTCAGCCGCGAAGACGCCTATGCGATCGTGCAGCGCTGCGCGATGGCAACCTGGACCCGGCTGGGCACGCCCGAGGGCCGCAGCTTCCGCGCCAACCTGGCCGACGACCCGGTGGTCAGCGCCAGGGTGCCGGCGGCCGATCTGGACGCGGCGATGAACCCGGCGCACCACCTGAAGGCGGTGGACCACATCTTCCAGCGGGTGTTCGGCCCCACTGCCTGATCAGCCCAGCGGATACTCGGCTTCCGGCGTATACACCGCCTGGTCCTTGCCCAGGCGGGAGCTGAACATCGTGAAGTGCCCGACCTCGATCGGTTCGGCGCGAAACAGGTTGTGCGCCTGCACGAACCCGGCGACCTTCGCCTCGATCACGTTGTCCAGACGCGCCAGCGTGACGTGCGGCTGGAAGCGGCGGCGCTCGGGCGGAAGGCCGCAGCGCTGCAGCGCGGTCTCGATCTTGGCACGCAGGTGGTCCAGCTCGGGGCATTTCCCGACGCCCACCCACAGCGCCGTCGCCTTGCCCGACCGCGCGAAGGTGCCGACGCCGGCCAGCGTCAGGGTGAATCCCGGCGCCTTCAGCGCGATCAGCGCGTCATCGATCTCTTGCGCCAGATATGCCGGGGTTTCGCCGATGAAGCGCAGGGTCAGGTGGTAGTTCCCGGGCGGCACCCAGCGCGCGCCGGCGATGCCGGACCCGATCAGCGCAGCCAGCTGGTCACGCAGTTCCCGGGGCAGTTCCAGCCCGACGAACAATCTCATGCCGGCTTCACCTGATCCAGCAGCCGCTCCACCAGCGGCAGCAGGCGCGCGACGATCCGGTCCACGCCATCGGGGTTGGGATGCAGCCGGTCGGGCAGATGGAGCGCGGGATCGCCGGCCACGCCGTCCAGGAAGAACGGGTCGTACAGCACGCCATCCCGCTTGCCCAGCCGGTCGAACACGCCGCGGAAGGCCGCCTGGTAGTCGGGTCCGAGATTCGGCGGCGCGTACATTCCGGTCAGCAGCACCGCGATGCCCCGCTTCCGCAGCGCGTCCAGGATCGCGGTCAGGTTCGCCTCCATCTCGCGCGGATCGACGCCGCGCAGCCCGTCATTGGCCCCGAGTTCCACGATCGCCGCCTGCGCCCCGTCCTCCAGCGCCCAGTCGAGCCTGGCCCGCCCGCCGGCGGTGGTGTCGCCCGACACCGCACCATCGATGATGGTCACGTCCCGCCCCTTCCGGCGCAGCGCGGCTTCCAGCCGAGCCTGGAACCCATCGGCGCGGGAGAGGCCATAGCCGGCGGTGAGGGAATCGCCCAGCACAAGAAGCCGGATCGGCGCGGCGGCCGCGGCGCCAGCCATCATCGCACCTCCTGTCACCAGCAGCGCGCGGCGGCCCAAATGGGGGGGCGCGGCAGGGTGGTCGAAAGCTTGCGGTCTTGTCACGTCGAATCCTGTGGCCGTGGGGTTCTTCGATCGCGCCGGAACGCCATATGCTGCCGCCATGGATGCCATCCCGCCGAACCCGACCGCCGCCACCGCACCGCTGATCCGCATCGACGACCTGCGCCTGACCGTGCCTTCCGCGGCCGGGCCGGTCAACATCCTGCGTGGCGTGTCCCTGGCCATCGGCCGCGGCGAGGCCGTGGGCCTGGTCGGCCCGTCCGGGTCCGGCAAGACCAGCCTGCTGATGGTGCTGGCCGGGCTGGAACGTGCGTCATCGGGCAATATCAGCTTCGACGGGCAGGCGATCACCGGCCTGGACGAGGACGCGCTCGCTCGCTGGCGCCGGTCGCAGATCGGGATCGTGTTCCAGGATTTCCACCT
>CAYZKM010000797.1:0-2169 GCA_964478525.1 uncultured Bifidobacterium sp. | reverse complement strand
GCTAGACGCCACGCCCAGCGCCGCCGCCAACAGAGAGAATGCAAGGCCAGCGAATTTCATGCGTCGCCACCCTTTGGCGGCTCCGGTGGGTCCTTCGGCTTCTGCTTGGCAATCGTTCGCAGCTTGGCGCGGAAGGCTTCCTCGTCCTCGTCAGCGTCAAGGGCGCGGGCGGTTTCGATGAAGCGGTCGCGTTGGGATGAGTTCGGGGGCTTCTCGACCATGCTGGTTCCGTCCTAAAATTCGCCGTATGCGCTACATCATATATTGCGACGAGTCCGAGGACAAAGGCCGCTTTTATTCCAACTTCTACGGGGGCGCGCTGCTGCGATCATCGGACCGAGATATGATCGGCGGAGCGTTGTCGGCGGTGAAGGAAGAACATGGTCTAAAGGGCGAAGCAAAATGGACCAAGATCAGCGCCTACAACGAACGAGCATACTGCGCGTTTGTGAGCAAGACGTTCGAGCTTATGGCTGCCGGTCTCTTGAAGATCCGGGTCATGTTCACCCAGAACATCCACCAGATAAGGCACGTTGAAGAGTACCGAGAGAACAATGAGTTCTTCATGCTCTATTATCAATTCATCAAGCACGCATTCGGTCTTACATATTGCAACCCAGATCGAAGGAGCCGAGTCCATGTCACGGTTTATCTGGATGACGCGCCCGATTCGGCAGATGAGTTAGATAATTTCAAGAACTATCTATCGAGCCTTTCAACCTTCCCATTTTTCCACAAAGCCGGAATTGTCATTCCAAAGGAGGACATTGCTGAAGTAGACTCTAGCAAGCATGTGATATTGCAAGCTGTGGACGTGATCTTAGGTTCGATACAATTCCGCCTCAATGAATTGCACAGAGAAAAGCCCGAAGGGTCCAAAAGGCGTGGCAAACGAACGCTTGCGAAGGAACGCGTTTACAAGCACATAAACACGAAAATTCGCGGGCTTTATCCCAATTTCAACATTGGCATGTCGACTGGCCAAGCTGAAGGCCCAGCCAGCAGGTGGATTCACCCTTACCGACACTGGTTGTTCGTTCCGACGCTTAGCGTGCTGGACACGACCAGGGGCAAGAAGAAAAAATGATGAGGCCCCACGATCGCCTACATCAATACCCCCAGCGAAACTGAAGGCTTCGACGACCGCAGGACCGCTAGAATCGTATCAGTGCCGCCGATTCCGTGCAAGTTTTCTATCAGAACTGCACAGGTCCTCGATACGTCAGGCGCTTGCCGACGATGCCCTTCAACGCATTGTTGGTCCGCTGAGCATCGTCAACCCCGAGCTTCACCCGGTTATTGTAGCGGAAGTCGAACTCGGCAACATACCGATGCAGGTGCTTCTCAGCGCAGTGCTGATAGACACCCTTCATGCCGCGCTTGAACACGCTGTAGAAGCCTTCCACCGTGTTCGTGTGCGTCTCGCCACGGCCATACTCGCCCTTGGCGTGGCGCACGAAGTCGTGCTCGGTGAAGTGCTTGCCCAGCGTCACATACTGACCGGCCTCGTCCGTCATGACCCGCGTTTCCGGGTGAACGTGCTTCTTAATCAGCGGCAGCAGGTCAGCCGCCTTCGTCCCGTCCACATGGAAGGAACGGGCAGAGCCGCCGCGCTCTACCAGGGTCAGGACCGCATGCTTGTGGGCATAGCCACGCGCCTTCGGCGCCTTTTCGGCCTTAGTGCCGATGAACGTCTCGTCAATCTCGACCACCTGACCCGCGCCACCGATCGGCGGCAAGTTCCCATCCTTCATGGCCTCACGGATGCGATGGGTCATGAACCAGGCCGTCTTGTATTGGACGTCGAGGGTCCGCATCAGTTGATGGCTGCTGATACCCTTCTTGCTGCTGCACATCAGATAGACGGCTTGGAGCCATTGATGCAGCGGCACATGGCTGGACTCAAACACGGTGCCGACCTTGACGGTGAACTGGCGCTTGCAAGGGCCGCAACGATACAGGCCGATACGGCCGCCCCTCACCGTCGTGATCCGTTCCTGCCCATTGCAGCGCGGGCACACGGGGCCGGTCGGCCAAAGCAGGCTTTCCAGTTCCTTGTATGCGGCGGCTTCGTCGTGAAAGTAGGCGGCGGACAGGACGGACATCGGTCTAACTCCTTGACCGAATTCCTATTCTACCCCACCGTGTTTGTCAAATACATAATCACCA
>CAYZKM010000796.1:0-2171 GCA_964478525.1 uncultured Bifidobacterium sp. | reverse complement strand
GATCGCATGATTCACCCGCTGCCACGATTCCGCTCAGCGTGATCATGCTCTAGCTGCCGCCCACCGCAAGCCCGAACTCGCGCGGATCATTGGCCCACCCGCAGGACCGGTTCTCGCTCGGCACATACCGCCCGCACGCCACCACATTCGCTCGGCCCGGGTCCGGCACCTGCGTCGGCATCGCCTGCTGGGTGCGCATCGTGTTCGACAGCGCCAGCGCGGCGGCCAGCGGCGCCCCCGCCTGCCCGGTCCCGCCGACCGCGGCGCGGAACGCCTTGGTATACTGGTTGTAGACCAGCGCGGCCGACAGCAGCGGCGGCGGCACCACGCCCGGTGACGCGGCGGCCAGGAAGCCCATGCCGGGCATCATCCGCCCGGTGCCGAACAGGTTGTTCATCGTCAGGCCGCACACCACCGCATTGCCCGTGCGATCCATCACCACGAAGCTGGTCGACGCCGGCAGCGGCGGCAGCGGATAGGACGATGGCGGCGCGCCGTTCAGCAGCGCCTCGGTCGTGACCCCGCCGGCCCGCCAGGCAGCGGCCACCGCCTCCGCCCGCGCGCCGGCGCCCGACACGTCGTTGGGGTTCGCCAGCAGCGTCTTGTAGGCCGCCGCGGCAGCCAGCCCGCCATCGGCCGGCGGCGGCAGGAACGCGGCGATATCGTTGCCGACCGGCACCAGCAGCGGGGTCAGCAGCTTCGGCAGCGCCGCCCGCAGGTCGGCCTGGCTGAGCGGGCCGCCGATCTTCGGCGAGTTCTCGATGATCCGGCGCGCCAGCACGCCCTGGTACATATCGCCGACGCCGCCGACGCGCATGTTGCCCAGCGTGGTGCTCAGTTCCGGCTGGCGCAGCGAATCCCCCTCGACCAGCGGCGCACCGTTCGGCGCGAACACCGATCGCGCGCCGGGATCGGCCAGCAGCGCGCCCCCCACCACCGACAGGTCGCGGGCCAGCGCGCGCGACGTGCCGACGCCGGTTCGCGCCATGCGTTCGGCCGCGGCCAGATAGGTCTCGAACGGGCGGCTGCCATAGCGGGCATGCAGCAGGAACACCCCGCGCGCCATCGTCGGCAGGGCGGCAGGGCGGGCGCCGGGGCTGCCCGAGGGCGGCGCGTCGGCGGTGAACACCACCGCTTCCGCCGCCCCGCCGGCCACCGACTTGGCGCCCGAGGCGAAGGTCAGGCACGCCCCGCCGCCGCCAAGCCCGGCGCGCGAGGGCAAGGTCACCGTCAGCGTCAGGGCCACCGCCACGGCCGCGTCGGCCGCGTTGCCGCCGCTGGACAGCACTTCCCGCCCGGCCAGCGCCGCCAGCGGTTCATCGGCGACCACCGCGCCCAGGAAGCCCTCGACATAGCCCACCTGGCCCGGCTGCGGGTTGCTGCCCGGCCCGAACACGGCGTTGCTGACGGAATTGATGGTGGAGCATGCGGTCGCCGTCAGGCCCAGCGCGAGCACGGCGCCGGCGCGCCGGCCGGCCAGGATGCGGTCCAGGACGCGGGGCAGGTATCGCCGCCAGGTGGTCGCCCGATCTGCGCTGCTGATCTCCATGGGCGCCCTGCCCTCCCCTTGAATGTCCATACCGGCCTCGTCGCGGCAGCGCGGGACACGCATCGGCCTGATCCGCATCAGCCCCGTCCGCATCGCCTCCGCATCGCCCTTGTACGCGACCGTGCCTTAAACGCCTTCGTCACGACCGGCAACCGCATGTTCCCCGACACCGGGCCGATCCGGCAATCGCCAGCCGCGCCGGCGACGGCCGGGGCGATGGCGCCCGCCCGACCAGGCCCGTCCCGAGTCGTCCGGCATGCGTGCCAGCGCGTCGCGCCCACATATCCGTGAAGCAAATCTGGCGTTGGCCGCGGCAGCCGTGCTTAACAGCGACAGCCCTGTCGTCCATGGCTTCGCGCGCCAGGCCGCCGACACCTTGCCCGCCCTGCTCGCGGGTCCGGACCTCATCAACGCGATATCAACGCGATCAGGAAAGAGAACCGCCCATGACGATCAGACGCCGCATCGCCGCGCTGGGATTTGCGAGCCTGCTGGCCGCGCTGGCTCCGTGGTCCAGCGCCAGCGCCGCCGGGTTCAGCGCCGACCAGCGCGCCGAGATCATCGCCGTGGTGCGAGAGGCGCTGAAGAAGGACCCGTCGATCCTGCGCGACGCGATCGCCCG
>CAYZKM010000795.1:0-2172 GCA_964478525.1 uncultured Bifidobacterium sp. | reverse complement strand
CATGACCTGGAAGCCACCGGAATCGGTCAGGATCGGGCCGGGCCAGTCCATGAACCGGTGCAGCCCGCCCAGCCGCGCGACCCGTTCGGCGCCGGGGCGCAGCATCAGGTGATAGGTGTTGCCCAGCACGATGGGCGCGCCGGTGGACCGCACCGCGTCGGCGGTCATCGCCTTCACCGTGCCGGCGGTGCCGACCGGCATGAAGACCGGGGTCGCGATCGGTCCATGCGCGGTGTGCAGCGTGCCAGCGCGGGCGGCGCCGTCGGTGGCATGGGTCTGGAACCGGGGCAGGGGGTCAGGCATCGCGTTCCAGCAGGCAGGCATCGCCATAGGAGTAGAAGCGGTAGCCGTTGTCCACGGCATGGGCATAGGCGGCGCGCATCCGGGCAGTGCCGGCGAAAGCGCAGACCAGCATGAACAGGGTCGAGCGCGGCAGATGGAAATTCGTCATCAGCACATCGACGGCGCGGAAGCGGAAGCCGGGCAGGATGAACAGCGACGTATCACCCGCGAACGCGTGCATCGTGCCGGCATCGTCGACCGCGCTTTCCAGCAGGCGCAGCGACGTGGTGCCGACCGCGACGATGCGTCCGCCGCCGGCGCGTGCGGCGTTGATCCGCACCGCCGCCGCCGGTGTCACCTCGCCCCGTTCGGCGTGCATCCGGTGGCGGGAGACATCGTCGTCGCGCACCGGCAGGAACGTACCCGCCCCGACATGCAGCGTGACCGTGACCCGCCCGATGCCCCGCGCATCCAGGGCGGACAGCAGATCGGGTGTGAAGTGCAGGCCGGCGGTGGGCGCGGCGACGGCGCCCCGCTGGCGGGCGAACACGGTCTGATAGTCGGTATGGTCGGATGGCTCGATCCCGTTCGGGCGGGGGATGTAGGGCGGCAGCGCCAGCGCCCCGGCCTGTGCCAGCGCATCCTGGAATGCCTGGCCGGCACGGTTGAAGCGCAGGATCACGCCGCCGTCGTCGTGGCGTTCCACCACCGTCGCCGCCAGGTCGTCGCTGCCGTCGAAGCGCAGCGTGTCGCCGGGGCGGACACGGCGGGCGTTGCGCGCCAGAGCGTGCCACGCGCCATCCGGCGTGGGCTGGTCCAGCGTGATGCCGATGCGGGCGTCGCCACGGCGGGCGGCCAGCTGCGCCGGGATCACGCGCGTGTCGTTCGCCACCAGCAGATCGCCGGGGCGCAGCAGGCCGGGCAGGTCGCGGATATGGTGATCGCGGGATGGGCGGTCGCCGGTTCCCACCACCAGCAGACGCGCCGCATCCCGCGGCCGGGCGGGATGGGCGGCGATGCGGTCCGGCGGCAGCGTGAAGTCGAAATCGGAAAGGCCGGCCGCCATCAGGCCGGTGTCGGCACGGCACGCCGCAGCAGGCGCACCAGCGGGATGGCGACCAGCACGGCCCACATCTTGCCGGCGATCTGGCCTTCCAGGAACGTCAGGCTGCCGAAGGCAAGCGTCAGGAACACGATGGAATCGACGATCAGCCCGACGACCGAGGACGCCACCACGGCCAGCGTCAGGCGCCGGCGCTGCAGCGGTGTATAGACGGCGAAATCAACGAGCTCGCTCAGCAGGAAGGCCGACCCGGAGGCGATGACAAGCTGCGCGGGGGCGATCAGGGCCGACAGCGCGGTGCCGATGGCGATCGCGACCAGGCCGGCCCGCAGGCCGAGGCAGCGCTGCACCACATCGCGCAGCACCAGCGCAACACCCACGGTCAGCACGCCGGAAGGCGCCATCAGCCCGGGCGCGACCGGCACCAGGCAAGGTCCGTCCGGGATGCACACCGTGCCGATCGTGTGGATCATCCAGTTCGCCAGCGGGATCGAGGCCAGGAACGCCACGAAGGCGACCAGGCCGATGCGGGCAGCGGGCGTGTTGTCCGTGATGGTCATTGATAGGATGCGATTTCCACGAGGTTGCCGTCCGGGTCGCGGCAATAGACCGACTGGATCGGTCCCAGCGCGCCGGCCCGCTCGATGGGGCCTTGCAGGATCTGCACGCCGCAATCGTGCAGATGCGCCACGACCTCCAGCGGCGGGATGGCGGTGATGAAGCACAGATCGCCATTGCCCGGGCGGTCGTTCACGCCGGTCGGCCAGCTGCCGGGATCGTGGTCGGACGGGCGCAGGTTGATCTTCTGGACGCCGAATTTCAGCGCC
>CAYZKM010000794.1:0-2175 GCA_964478525.1 uncultured Bifidobacterium sp. | reverse complement strand
GATATAGACCTGGAAGGTGCGGCTGAACTTGTTGAACTGCCCGACATAGGTCGAGCCCATATACGCCGACAGCGTCTCGAACACCTGCCCGACGGTCACGCCCAGCGTCTCGGCCTTGGTGCGGTTCACCGCGACGTTGAACTGCGGCACATCGGACCGGTAGGACGTGGCCACCCGCGTCAAGCCGGACTGCGTGTTCGCCGCGGCGACCACCGCGTTGGTTTCGTCGCCCAGCTTCTGCAGGTCCGCCGATCCGTCGCGCAGTTCCACCATCAGGGTGAAGCCGCCCGAGTTGCCGATGCCCTGGATGGCCGGGGGCGGGATGATCAGGATCGACGCCTCCTCGACCGCCTGCAGCGCCTTGGTCAGGTTGCGATAGATCGACATCAGGTCCTGGCCCGCGCCGCGCACCGACCAGTCCTTCAGGATCACATACGACACGCCGGCGTTCGACAATGTGGCGCTGTTGTCGATCACCGAGATGCCGGCGATCGAGACCAGCACATCGACGCCCGGCACCTGGCGCGACAGTTCCGTCACGCGGGCCAGCGCCTTCTCGGTGCGTTCCAGCGATGCGCCGTCCGGCAGCTGGACGCTGATCATCAGATAGCCCTGGTCCTCCAGCGGCAGGAAGCCGCCGGGCACGCGCGCGAATCCGGCGAAGGCCAGGCCGATCAGCACCAGCCCGACGATCGCGACCTTGCCGGCATGGCTCGCCATGCGTCCGATCAGCCTGGCATAGGCGCGCTCGATCGGGTCATAGATCGCGTTGAAGCCGCGGAAGAACAGGTTGCGCTTCTCGGGCGGCACCGGCACGCGCAGCCACAGCGCGCACTGCGTCGGCTTCAGCGTGGCGGCGTTGATCGCGCTCAAGAGCGCGGTGGCCGAGATCACCAGCGCGAACTGCGCGTATAGCTGGCCGGTCAGCCCGGGCAGGAATGCCGATGGCAGGAACACCGACATCAGCACCAGGGTGATGCCGATGATCGGGCCCAGCAGCTGGTCCATGGCCTTGATCGCCGCGTCGTGCGGGGTCAGGCCCTGTTCGATCTGGTGCGCGGCGCCTTCCACCACCACGATCGCGTCGTCGACCACGATGCCGATCGCCAGCACCAGGGCGAACAATGTCGACAGGTTCACGCTGAAGCCCAGGGCGGCCATCCCGGCGAAGGCGCCGATGATGGTCACCGGCACGGTGGTCGCCGGCACCAGTGTGGCGCGCCAGTCCTGCAGGAACACCAGGATCACCGCCAGCACCAGGATCCCGGCCTCGATCAGCGTGCGATAGACCTCGTCGATCGAGGCGGTGACGAACTTCGTCGTATCGAACGGGATCGAGTACACCATCCCCGCCGGGAACGCCTTCGACAGCTCGGCCATCTTCGCGCGGACTTCCTGCGCCACCGCCAGCGCGTTGGCGTTCGGCGTCTGATAGATCGCCATGCCGGCGGCACGCTGCCCGTTCACGGTGAACGACTGGCTGTAGGTCTGCGCGCCAAGCTCGACGCGGCCGATGTCGCGGATGCGGGTGACGGTGCCGTCCTGGCCGACCTTGACGATGATCTGGGCGAATTCCTCCGCCTGGTCCAGCCGGCCCGACACGTTCAGCGTGTACTGAAAGCCGGTGCCCTTCGGCGACGGCGGCGCGCCGGCCTGTCCAGCCGAGACCTGCTGGCTCTGTCGCGCAAGCGCGTCCTGCACGTCGGTGGTGGTCAGCCCGCGCGCCTTCAACTGGTCGGGATTCATCCACACGCGCATCGCGTACTGGCCGGCACCGAAGATGTTGACCTGGCCCACGCCGGGCAGGCGCGCCAGTTCCGGCTGCAGCGTGATCGTGCCGTAATTCGCCAGGTACAGGCTGTCGAACTGGTTCTTGTCGCCCGACAGCGCGACGATCTGCAGCATCGCCGTCGACTTCTTCTGCACGACCACGCCCTGGGCCTGCACCGCCTGCGGCAGCGACGACAGCGCGGCCGAGACCTTGTTCTGGACCAGCACCTGCGCGAAATCCAGGTCAGTGCCGATGGCGAACGTGACGATCAGCGAATAGGTGCCGTCGGATGCGCTGGTCGACTGCATATAGATCATGCCGTCGACGCCGTTGACCTGCTGCTCGATCGGCAGGGCCACCGTGTTCATCACATCGGTCGCCGCCGCGCCCGGATAGGTGGTGGT
>CAYZKM010000793.1:0-2177 GCA_964478525.1 uncultured Bifidobacterium sp. | reverse complement strand
TGCTGTTCGCCAACGCCGCCACCTTCGACGTGTCCGACGTGCCGCTGGCGGTCTGGAACCAGGACCAGGGCGCGCAATCCGCCGCGTTCGTCCGCCGCTTCGCCGATTCGCCGGCCTTCCGCATCGTCGCGGCACCCGACAACCAGGCCGCCGCCGCGGCGCTGATCGATTCGAAGCAGGTCGCCGCCGTGCTGCGCATCCCCGAGCGGTTCTCGGCCGACCTGCTGGGCCGGCGCACCGCGCAGGCGCAATTGCTGCTGGATGCCCGCCGGTCCAACACCGCGCTGCTGGCCAACGGCTATGCCCAGGCCATCGCGCTGCGCTTCGCGCTGGACATGGCGCCCGGCCAGCCGCCGCCGCTGGCGATCGAGACCCGCGACTGGTTCAACCCGGCGCTGGAGCCGAAATGGTTCATCCTGCCCGGCCTGGTCGCGGTGCTCAGCCTGATGATGGCCATGCTGGTCGCCGCCCTGTCGCTGGCGCGCGAACGCGAACTCGGCACGTTCGAGCAGATGCTGGCCACGCCGCTGCGCCCGCACGAAATCCTTCTCGGCAAGGCGATCCCGGCGATGACGGTCGGGATGATCGAAGCCAACATCGTCGTCCTGGCCGCCGTGCTGGTGTTCCGCGTGCCGTTCACCGGCAGCCTGTGGCTGCTGCAGGCCTCGCTGCTGGTCTACATGCTGGCCGGCGCCGCCGTCGGGCTGGCGATCTCGGCCGTCACCGCCACCCAGCAGCAGGCGATGCTGGGCGTGTTCATCTATGCCTCGCCGGCGGTGGTGCTGTCGGGCTTCGCCGCCCCGATCGAGAACATGCCCGCCGCGGTCGAGATGCTGAGCCGGCTGGACCCGATGCGGTACATGCTGGTGATCGCGCGCGGGACGTTCCTGCAGGACATGCCTGCGTATGTCGCGGCGCACGCGATGTGGCCGATGGCGCTGATCGGGCTGGTGATGATGACCGGAGCGTGGATCGCCGTGCGCCGCGCGGTCAGCTGACCGGGTCCCGTCAGGCTCGGCGGGTGGCCCCCAGGGACGCCCCGGGGGATACGACCGCTTCAGCCTGGCGCAGCACCGCCGCCACCGCCGCCACCGATGCCCGCACCGCCGCCGCGACGTCGGACCCGGGCAGGCTCGCCTCGCCGCGCAGGGTCTGCTGCGTCAGGATGCGGGGCCTGGGGCCGCGCTCGTCGATCAGCACCACCGCCAGCACCGCCCGCGCCACCCCCCCCTGCACCACCAGCGCCGTCAGCTCGGCTTCCAGCGCATAATCCGCCCGCATGCGGCTGCCGGGACCGACGACGGCCGAGAACACCCCGGCGTCGGACAGCCATTGGCGCAGCGCCGCGTCCACCGCCTGCGCCGGCGGCACCGCCCATTGTTCATAGAAATCCACCTGCAGGCTGCCATCCGGGCGCAGCCATTGCAGCCCGCGCTGGGTCAGCCCCGGCCCCGGCTGCACCGTGCGCAGCAACAGCACCGGCCCGCCCGCCCGCGCCGGGTCGGCCGCCGGACGCCTCGGGTCCAGCGGCCAGTCCCGCCGCTCGGTCAACGGCTGCGCCGGCAGGATCGAGCACCCGCCCAGCGCCGCCGCCCCGCCGATCCACCAACGCCGGGTCAAGGCGATGCGCATTCCCGTCCTCATCGTATTGGCACCGCCTGGCGCGGCGGCGGCTGCCCCAGCAGGACCTGGGCCGGGGCGCGCCGCAGCAGGTCCGAGGTTTCCCGCAGATTCTCCACCGTGACCTGCAGGTCGCGCAACAACGGCACCAGGGCCTGCTGGATATCGGCCGTGCCGCCATCCGCCCGGCGAGCCATGCCCTGCAGCGCGGCGATCACCGGCGGCAGCTGCGCGGCCACCCGCGCCAGGCGTTCCGCCGTCAGCGCCCCGTTCGCCAGCAGATGGCGGGCATCGTCGCCTTCCACAAGCGCGCGCGCCGCGGCCACGGTCTGGCGCAGCTCCGTCGCCAGGCCGGGCAGGTCGGCCCGTGCCAGGCTGTCCTGCAGCCCGTGCAGCAGCACGACGGCCTGTTGCAGCACCGCCTTGACATCGTCGCCGCCGACCTGGCGGTCGACATTGTCGACCAGCCGCTGGCTCGACCCGGCAAGGCCCTGCAGATCGACCCCGCTCAGCTTGCCCAGCAATTGCTGCGCGGCATTCTGCGCCTGCGACAGGGA
>CAYZKM010000792.1:0-2177 GCA_964478525.1 uncultured Bifidobacterium sp. | reverse complement strand
GAGGCTGGATCTGGGCGTGCTGCGCGATCTGGGCGGCAAGACCATCATGCTGGGCGTGCTGGACCTGGGCGATCTCGCGGTCGAGACGGCCGAGGCGGTGGCGGCGCGGATCCGCGCGGGGCTGAAATTCGTGGACCCGGCCAGGCTGGTGCCGGCGCCGGATTGCGGCATGAAATACCTGCCGCGCGCGACGGCGTTCGGCAAGCTGAAGGCGCTGGCCGATGGCGCGGCGATCGTGCGGCGGGAGCTGGCGGGGTAGGGTCTCAGGTCTGCTCCTCGGCCGCGGTGACCTTCACGCCGGTCAGCGCCTCGTACACCTTCACCACGGCCGAACCTTCCTGCTTGTTCAGGCCCATGGCGCGCGCCATCTGATAGGCCTGCTGGGACACGCTGGCCATCAGCACGGGCACGCCAAGCTGCTTGGCGAACGCGGTTTCCAGCTCCTGGTCCTTGTAGGAAATGTCGACCGTGCCCGAGGGGCGGAAATCGCGGGAGATCATGCGCCCGCCGCGCATCCGCAGCGCGAAGGAATCGCCCGAGCTGACCTTCAGAATCTCGAACAGCTGGTGCGGATCCAGCCCGGCCTTCGCGCCCATCATCAGCCCCTCGGCCACCGCGACCGTGGTGACCTGCAGCAGCATGTTGTTGATCAGCTTGACCGCGAGGCCGGATCCCAGCGCGCCGGCATGGAACACGTTGCCGCCCATCGCATCGAATAATGTCTTGCAGGATGCATAGACGGATGCATCGCCACCGACGATGATCGACAGCGTGCCCTCGGCCGCGCCCCTGGTGCCGCCGCTGACCGGTGCATCGAGGACAGCGATGTCCTGCGCTGCGAGTTTCGTCGCCATCGCCTTCAGCACGAACGGATCGACCGTACTCATGCAGATCACCACATGGCCGGGGCGGGCGGTGCGGGCAAATCCGGTCTCTCCCATGATCACCGCTTCCGCCTGCGCGGTCGTTTCGACCATGCAAATGGATCGAGTCGTTTCCCGTGCAACCGCCTGCGGCGAGGCCGCCACCTCGGCGCCGGCTTCTGACAGCGCCTGCACCTTGCGCGGGTCCAGGTCGTGCACGACCAGGGCGACCCCGGCCTTGACCAGGTTGCGCGCCATCGGCCCGCCCATGTTGCCCAGACCGACGAAGCCGACCTTGTCCGCCATGTTTGCCTCCCGCCCTATGATCGGCATGACTGAACACCCGCCGCCATGGTGGGGCAAGGATGCGCGGCGCCACGGCAGCGGCCTGTGGGCCGGCCCCACGCGGGCTGGTATAAGGGCACCACCCCGGACCCGATCGGCCGGGCGTGTGCGTTGCCTACTTCCCAAGATTAACGTCGACTGTTAAATACCTGTCATCCATAACATAAACCATCGCCAGGATCGGCGCCGTCCGATATACGCTGGTCCCGATCGTGATACACTCAGGAGGCCTATGTGCGCCGTTGGATGATGAACGCCGTTCTCGCGGCCGGGGTGCTGGCCGCACCGACGGCCAATGCCGAACTCCGCTGCAACAACGAAGCGGAGCGGTCCCTGTTCGAGATCGCCGCCCTGCGCAGCGAACTGATGGTCGTTGCGACCGGCTGCAATGAAGCGCAGCGCTACAACGCTTTCATGCGCAAGTTCCAGCCCAACCTGCAGGCGAACGAGCGTGACGTGTCGGCTTATTTCAAACGCAAGTATGGCCGGTCGGGCCAGACCGAGCACGACCGCTTCGTCACCGATCTCGCCAACGCCCGCTCCCGCATGGGCTCGCAGCTGGGCACCGATTTCTGCCCGCGCAACTCGATGATGTTCGCCGAGGTGCTGGCGCTCAGCAATCCGGCCGACCTGACCGCCTATGCCGCGGCCAAGGACCTGATCCCGCAGACCATGGATGTCTGCCTCGATCACCCGGTGACCGCCCAGGCCCAGCATACCCCGCCCGGCCGCAGCACCGCGAAGCGCTGAGCCACCAGCTGCAACGAAAAACGCCGCCGCCAGGGGGACCCGACGGCGGCGTTCGGCTGTCCGCGGCCTGCCTACTGGCAGGCCAGGCATTCCTCGTAATCGGTCGGGTTGGCACCGCTGGCGGCGGCCATCGGCAGCGGCGCGGCACCGTCATTGGCCGGGGCCAGCGCACCGGTAAACGCCATCGGCGCGACCGCCTTCTCGCTGACATTGTCCGCC
>CAYZKM010000791.1:0-2177 GCA_964478525.1 uncultured Bifidobacterium sp. | reverse complement strand
CGCCGGATGTTGTTGCGGCCGATATAGTTGGCTTCCTGTGTTGACGTCAGCAACGGATGCCACATCTTGATCGGCGCCTTGAACAGCTCGACGAATTCGAGAAGTCCCTGGTTGGCGCGATTCAGCCCGCCGGAATAGGAGTACGCGTCGGGATCGTTCTGCGCATGCATTTCCAGCTTGCGGATGTCGACCTTGCCGACCAGCGAGGAAATATCCTGGTTGTTCTCGTCGCCCGGCTCGGTCTTGGCGATGGCCACCTGGCGCAACCGCGACGGCATCATCCGCACGACGGAAAAGCGGGAAATGTCGCCGTTGAACTCATCAAGCCGCTTGAGGCACCAGGGGCTCATCAAGCCGGACAGGCGGCGGCGCGGGATACCGTAGCGCTCTTCCAGCAGCGCCCCCATGCGCTCGGGGTCGAACAACCCCAAGGGGCTTTCGAAGACCGGGCTGATCTCCTCACCCGCCTTCAGCACATAGATGGGGTGCGTCTCCATCAATGCTTTCAGACGTTCGGCCAGCGAGGATTTGCCGCCGCCCACGGGGCCCAGCAAATACATGATCTGCTTGCGTTCTTCCAAGCCTTGCGCGGCATGGCGCAGGAACCCGACGATCCGCTCGATCGTCTCCTCCATGCCGTAGAATTCGCTGAATGCCGGATACACGCGGATGGTGCGGTTCATGAAGATGCGGCCGAGGCGCGCATCCTTCGAGGTATCCACCATCTCCGGCTCACCGATCGCTTCCAAAAGGCGTTCGGTCGCCGTTGCGTAGCACATCGGGTCGTCGCGGCACGCATCGAGAAATTGCGCGAGAGACATCTCGGCTTCGCGGTGCGCTTCGAACCCGCGCGCATAAACGGAAAAAATGTCATCGACCGTCTGCATCGGTCGCTCCACTGCTAAGGGTGAAACCATGGCCCACCATGCAAGATAGGTGCAACCGTAGCGTAGGAAAGTCAGATTCCGTGAACAGTTTTTTGCCCAGAGGCGAATTTCGCAAAGAGGGTGTGATTCTTTGCATCACCGCGGCAGAGTTTATGCCAGCAGGCAGTCGGTCATGAGTGCTGCTGAAAAGCGTAGCGGGAGACATACGTTTCGGGGGTCCCGAAGCGCTGGGGAAAATCCGCCTGCCGGCACGGTGTCGTGCGCAGGGCGTCCACCTGTTCGCCAGGCCACCAACCACCAGGCGGACGGTCGGCGCGGCCCGCCGCGTCCGGTCCTTTGGCCGGTCCGGCAGCGATCCGCGAGGCATATATTGGTGTGCGGCCGTTGCGCGTTTCAAGGAAAATCCGGTTCGACCGACCGGGTCACCGGATCGTTCCCCAACCACTCGGGCATCGGCGAGAAGGTGCATCTTGCGCCTTTCATGTCCGCCAGGACGAACCATTCTGGGTTCGCCAAGTTCCCGAAATCTACTCGAAATTTCTTAACAGGTGGTTAACAGCCGAGCATCGCGCAAACATGCCCTTTGTTGTGGCAGTTCATGCCGCCGCAAGTATCACTCTGCCCGAATGTGACCGCTACCGGTTCCGCCGCTCGCTTCCTGCCTGGCCGGCGATGCGGTCCTCGGTCTCAGGCGGCGGCGGTTGGGCCGGCGACTCGGCCAGCAGTTGGATCGTCTTGCGCATCTGGTCGAAATACGTCCGGCAGGCGTCGCACTGCCAAAGATGCACGCGAACGCCGGCCCGTGCCCGCAGGCGCATCGCCCCTTCCAGATAGTCCGTCACCATTTCGGAGACATCGCGGCAGCTAGGAATGGTTCGCTCTCCCGTCTCGTCGTCGACCGTTGCCATCGGACACGTTGTTCGACAAGCAATCGCGGTAATATGGTCCCGCCGGCAGCAGGGGCCATGCTGAATCATGCGGCAAACAGAATTTGACGATCCCGCGTTTCTGGAACGCCTGCGTCAGGGTGACGACGGTGCCTATCGTCGTCTGATTCGCCGCTATCACGCCTCGTTGACCAGCGTCGCCGCCTCGATCATCGGCAGCCGAGCGCAGGCCGAGGAAGTGGTTCAGGATGCGTGGCTGGCGGTTTTTGCGGGGATCGGCCGGTTCGGCCGAAGGCGTGCTCTGCGTGACAGGTTTCAACTGACCGGGCAGAGGTAGAGGCTCGGGGATCGTCACCACCTTGACCGGCCTGGGCGGCTCGGGCGCAAGCGTTGCAGCGACGTC
>CAYZKM010000790.1:0-2181 GCA_964478525.1 uncultured Bifidobacterium sp. | reverse complement strand
GCGCAGGTTGAAGAACAGCTTTTTCTGCGCCGCCGTGGTGCCCATCTTCACGAGCGACCAGGAGTGCAGGATGTATTCCTGGATGGCGGCGCGGATCCACCACATCGCATAGGTGGCGAGGCGGAAGCCGCGATCGGGGTCGAAGCGCTTGACGGCCTGCATCATGCCGACATTGCCTTCGCTGATCAGCTCACCGACCGGCAGGCCGTATCCGCGGTAGCCCATGGCGATCTTGGCGACGAGCCGCAGATGGGAGGTGACAAGCTTGTGCGCCGCCTCCATATCCTCGTTGTCGCGCCAGCGATTGGCCAGGGACAGCTCCTCCTCGGGGGAGAGCATCGGGAATTTGCGGATTTCCTGAAGGTACCGGGAGAGGTTGCCCTCGGGAGCGACGTTGATCACAGCAGAGGCCATGGAAGGGCTCCTTTTGTCCGGCTGGGTAAACTGGCCCACCACGGCGCGAGTTCCCAGCTTATACGTGACTGATTACAGCCTGGATGCAGGATGGGACTTCTTTGCCCCGGTCACCCACCCCATATGGCAGCGGGTACCCGGACCCCCCATCGACGAAGGGCATCCACCCGCGTCGATATGATCCGTATACCGGACCACATTAGTCCTGTCAAGATTAATGTATGGTTAACAAAACGATAGGTCTCGCTGGAGGGCTTCCAGCAGCGATTGCATGTCGGCAGGGGGTGGCGTTTCGAACCGCAGCGCCTGCCCGGTACGGGGATGGGCGAACCCCAGCGAGGTGGCGTGCAGGGCCTGGCGGGGGAAGTCGAGAAGCAGGCCGCGCGCGGCTTCCGGCACCGTTCGGGCAATCGCCGGCACCCGCCGCAGATAGACGGGATCGCCCACGATCGGATGCCCGGTCGAGGACAGGTGCACCCTGATCTGATGGGTGCGCCCGGTGGCCAGCCGGCATTCCAGCAGGCTGACCGCCATGTGCCAGCAGCGTACCGTCCTGTAATGTGTAAGCGCCGGCTTGCCGCCATGGCTGACGATGGCCATGCGCTTGCGGTCCCGCTTGTCGCGCCCGATCGCGCCCTGGATCTGCCCGGCCGCGGGGTTGGGCACCCCCCAGGCCAGCGCCAGGTAGGCGCGGTCGAGGTCGCGGTTGGCAAAGGCAGTGGTCAGCGCATCATTCGCCAGCTGCGTCTTGGCGACGACCATCACGCCCGAGGTGTCCTTGTCCAGCCGATGCACGATGCCCGGGCGCCGCTCGGCCCCGATGCCGGTGAAGCCGGGCCCGCAATGGGCCAGCAGCGCGTTCACCAGCGTGCCGTCATAATTGCCGGGCGCGGGGTGGACGACCAGGCCGGCGGGCTTGTCCAGCACGATCAGGTCGGCATCCTCGTACAGGATGGCTAGGCCGATCGCCTGCGGCTGCGGCGTGGCGGGTGCCGGGACAGGCACATCCAGCCTATAGGTGGCATGCAGGCGCGCCGGTTCGGCGGGCTCGGTCACCGGGACCCCGTCGCGCTGCAGGCGGCCTTCGTCTATCAGCGCCTTGACGCGGGAGCGCGAGAGCCCGCCCAGCGCGTCGGCAAGGACACGGTCGATGCGCTGGCCGGCCGCCGCGGCGTCGATGAGAAGCGAGACCGGACCGGAAATGGGCGGTGCGTTGGACATGTGCAGGGCGGCTTACGCGGATCGGTGGCGCGGGGGAAGGCGAGACGGATGAATGACGGGACGTTGAAGGTGGTCAAGATCGCCGCGGCGGTGATGGCGGTGCTGATCGTGCTGGGCACGACCACCCTGTTCGTACTGATGGCCAGGCGCGGCCTGGGCGGCGATGCCGGCCGGCCCGCCGCGGCTGATGGCACGGCGGTGGCGCAGGTGGCGGCGGTGCTGGACGAGCCGCCCGGCACGCGGATCACCGGGATCGCGGCGGTCGCGGACCGGCTGGCGGTGCACCTGACGGGGGGCGGGGCGGATCGCGTGGTGCTGGTTGATCCCCGGACGGGGCAGGTCGCGGGACGGATCGCGTTGGCGCGGTGATGGGTGCTTGAGGTCCGATGCGTTCCTGTGTATGAGGCTCGCGTTGGCCGATGTCCCGTTCGTCTAGAGGCCTAGGACAGTGCCCTCTCACGGCACCAACAGGGGTTCGAATCCCCTACGGGACGCCACCTCCAGTCGCTGGAAAACTCTCCCAGCTTTGAGCGGCACAAAAAATCC
>CAYZKM010000789.1:1776-2187 GCA_964478525.1 uncultured Bifidobacterium sp. | reverse complement strand
GCATTCGCAAGGCCGGGTCATCCGTCGGCGCGGTGATCGAGGTGGTGGCCGAGGGCGTGCCCCCCGGCCTGGGCGCGCCGATCTATGGCAAGCTCGACTCGGACCTGGCCGCCGCACTGATGTCGATCAACGCGGTGAAGGCGGTCGAGATCGGCGATGGCCTGGCCGCGGCCGAACTGACCGGCGAGGACAATGCCGACCAGATGCGGATCGGCGCGGACGGCACCGTGACGTTCCTGTCGAACCATGCGGGGGGGATCCTGGGCGGGATCTCCACCGGGCAGCCGATCGTGGCACGGTTCGCGGTGAAGCCGACGAGCTCGATCCTGACGCCGCGGCAATCGGTGGATCGGGCGGGCCACGAGATCGACGTCAGCACGAAGGGCCGCCACGATCCGTGCGTGGGCATTC
>CAYZKM010000789.1:0-1766 GCA_964478525.1 uncultured Bifidobacterium sp. | reverse complement strand
GCCGGTCGGCGAGGCGATGGCGGCCTGCGTGCTGGCGGATCACCTGATGCGGCACCGGGCCCAGAACCCGGATGCACCGGCGAGCACGCGGCTGCCTAGAAACTAGGCGCGGTCTCTTCGCGGCGTGGCAGGAGGACGACCACGACGCGGGCCTGCCGTGACCGACCATCGCACGCGCTGGAGCAGTGCCGCCCCTGTCACGCCTCGGCCAGCACCCTTGCCTTCCAGTCCGCCATCACGGCGCTCAGCGTCTCCGCCCATGTCCGGGCCGGAGTCCACCCGATTACCCGCCGCGCCAACCCTGAATCCCCGTGCGTGACCGGCAAATCCGCCGGGCGCATGCGGGACGGGTCGGGACGGACCTCGACCGCCACGCCGCCCAGCGCGATCAGATCGTGCAGCACGTCGGATATCCGCCGCGGCTGGCCTGACGCGATGTTCAGGATCGTGCCGGGCGCCAGCGCCGCGCCGGCGCGGATGCAGGCCACGTAGGCATCGCACACGTCCCGCACGTCGGTGAAATCGCGGCGTGCCTCCAGATTGCCCACCGACAGCACCGGGTCCTGCAGGCCCGCGCCGATCCGGGCGATCTGGCGGGCGAAGGCCGGCACCACGAAGGACGGGGTCTGCCCCGGGCCGGTATGGTTGAACGCCCGCATCCGCACCACGCGCAGCCCGTCCTGCGCCATCGCGCCCAGCGCCAGGTCGGCTGCCGCCTTGGTGGCGCCATAGGTGTTCATCGGCGCCAGCGGGGCCTGCTCGTCGATCGGCGTGCCGGCGCGGAACGTCGCCCCGTAGGCATCGGCGCTGGAGGCGAACAGCATCCGGCAGCCCGGCGCCTCGGCCAGCAGGGCGCGGGCGACGTGCAGCGTGCCGTGCAGGTTGATCCGCCAGGCCGCGTCGGGGTCGCGCTGCGCATCCGGGATCGCCGCCATCGCCGCCAGGTGGATGCACACATCCGGTGCCGCGTCGCGCACCATGGCGCGCACCGCCGCGGCGTCGCGGATATCGGCCCGTGGCGTCAGCAATGCCGAGTCGGGGAAGGCCGCGGCCAGCGCACGCCGCATATGCGTGCCCACGAAGCCCGACGCGCCGGTCAGCAGCAGCCGGGCGGGGGCGGCTTCGAGGGGCGGCATGGGTTCAGCGCATCCGGGCGCGATGGCGGGCCAGGTCGGCCTCCACCATCTCGGCCACCATCTCCTCCAGCGACGTCGCCGGTTTCCAGCCCAGCCTCTGCTCGGCCTTGGCGGCGTTGCCGCACAGCACCTCGACCTCGGCCGGGCGCAGCAGGTCCGACCGCGTGACCACATGGTCCTGGTAGTTCAGGCCGACATGACCGAACGCCATCGCGCAGAAATCCCGGATCGAGACCGACCGGCCGGTGGCGATCACATAGTCGTCGGCCTTGTCCTGCTGCAGGATCTGTTCCGCGAACTCAGGATCGTGGATGCGGCCGACGACCATCACCGGAACATCGACCGCGCGCTTGATCGCCTCCGCCTGGGGCACGTTGTACCCGTTGGGATATTCGTTGCCGCAGACGATCTGCGAAACCGTCATGTCGCTGACCCCGCCGGAGACATGGAATGCGTCGACCCCGGCCTTGACCAGCAGCGGCGCGATCCGCGCGGTGTCATAGGACGCCCGGCCGCCAGGCAGCCGCTCAAAGCCGGAGATGCGAAGCGTGATCGGGAAGTCCGCCCCCGCCACCGCCTTGATCCGCCTCAGGACCTGGCGCAACAGCCGCGTACGATCGTCGATGGTCT
>CAYZKM010000788.1:0-2194 GCA_964478525.1 uncultured Bifidobacterium sp. | reverse complement strand
CCTCGGCGATCTCGCGCAGCGCGACGACGGGGTTCTTGTCGTTGTCGCGATCGACGGTCAGCTCCTCGCCACGGCTCAGGTTCCTGGCACGCTGCGAGGCGAGCAGGACGAGCTCGAAACGATTGGGGACCTTCTGTACGCAATCTTCGACGGTGACGCGCGCCATGCGCTCAACCTCCGGGCTGGGCTGCGGGGGAACAGGTTAACTAGGTCAGGATGCCGGGTTTTGCAAGTGCGAAGGCGGCGCTATCGCGTCCCGGCGAACCGCGCCTGGATCGAGCCCAGGATCCCCAGCGGCAGGTAGATGATGAACACCACCAGCAGCACGCCGTACACCAGGTTGTCCCAGCCGACCGCGGCGGTGCCGAAGCCGATGCGCAGTACCTCCCCCAGCACGATCGTGATCACCGCCCCGATGGTCGGGCCGGCCAGCACATAGATCCCGCCCACCACGGATGCGAACACCATCTGCAGCGACACGCCGATCCCGCTGACCGTGTCGGGCGAGATGAACATCTGGTACTGGCAGTACATCGCCCCGGCGAACGCCGTCAGCGCGGCGCTGATCGCGGTGATCTTCAGCTTCTCGGCCGTCACGTTCACGCCCGCCGCGCCGGCGGCATCCTCGTCCTCGGCGATCGCCTCCAGCGCATAGGCCATCATGCTGCGGTCCACCCGCCAGCGGATCGCCAGCACCAGCCCCCAGGCCGCCAGCGCGATCAGGTACCAGGTGACCTTGTCGGTGAACTGGAACGCCCACAGCGCGCTGCCCCCGGCCTTCACCCGTTCCGGCGTATAGCCCAGCGATCCGCCGGTGAACTCCCGCGTCGCGGTGATCACCTGCAGGACGATGGCACTCAGCGCCAGGGTGACCAGCGCGAAGTAATGCCCGGTGATGCGGAACCGCGAGCACGGATAGGCCACCAGCAGCGCCACCGCGACCGCGGCCGCCATGGCGATGGGAATGCCCAGCCACGGCGTCAGCCCGGCATGGTTCCACAGCAGCGCGCAGACATAGGCGCCGATGCCCATGAACCCGCCATGACCCAGCGAGACCAGGCCGAACCGGCCCATCACCGACCACGACGTGTAGGTCGCCGACCAGATCAGCACGATGATCATCAGGTGCAGCGGATAGGGGGCGGTGTAGACGAACGGCAGCGCCACCAGGGCCGCGCCGATAATCCAGGGAACAGGACGGGTCATGAGCGCCGCGCCAGCAGGCCCTGCGGGCGGATGAACATCATCACGATGAAGAAGCAGAACGCGAAGACATAGCCCCATTCGAGGTCCAGGTACAGCCCGCCCACCGAGATGATCTCGGCGAAGACGAACGAGGCGACGAACCCGCCGATCATGTTGCCAAGCCCGCCCAGCACGCAGATCATGAAGGTGATCGGCCCGAAGGTCAGCCCGATGAACGGATGCACGTCGTACTGCAGCACCAGCAGGCAGGCGGCGAGACCGGCCAGCGACCCGCCGACCGCCGAGGTGATGATGTAGATACGGCGCGTATCCACACCCATCAGCGGCATGATCTGCCGGTCCTGGGAAATCGCGCGGATCGCCGTGCCGATATAGGTGCGCGACAGGAACAGATACAGCACCGCCATGCCGACCAGCGCGGCGACGAAGGCCAGCAGGCGCGCGTAGCTGATATACATCTCGGCCAGCTCGATGACCGGCAGGCGGATGCCCAGGTTCTTGAAATCGATCCCGAACACGATGGTCGCCGCACTTTGCAGGAAGGCCAGCACGCCGCCGGTGGCCAGCAACTGGTTGATCGGCGCGGCCGACAGCAGCGGCTGGATCACCACCACATGCAGCAGCACGCCCAGCCCGCCGACACCCGCCAGGGTGATCAGCGCCGCCACCACGAACGGCAGATGATACACGCTGACCAGGTAATACATCCCATACATGCCCAGCATGATCAGCTCGGCATAGCAGATCCAGACGACGTCGATGACGCCGAAGACCAGGTTGAGCCCCAGCGCCAGCAGCGCGAGCACCCCGCCCAGAAGCACGCCGTTGATCAGTGCCTCCAGCAGGTAGATGTCAAACATGGGCAGGATTCCCCGCGGAAAGCCCGGGATCAGACGCCAAGAGAGGCCTCCCGGATCGACGTGCTCGCCATCAGCGCCGCCGCCGGACCGGAGGCGCAGCCGCCGAAGGTCGAGATGTCGCGGAAATA
>CAYZKM010000787.1:0-2197 GCA_964478525.1 uncultured Bifidobacterium sp. | reverse complement strand
CTGTCGCCAAGGAGGAGACCTGCGGCCGGCTGGCGCCGCTGTTCCGCTTCGAGGACGAGGCCGAAGTCATCGCCATGGCCAACGACACCGAGTTCGGCCTGGCATCGTATTTCTACGCGCGCGATGTCGGGCGGATCTTCCGCGTGGCCGAGGCGCTGGAATACGGCATCGTCGGGATCAACGAGGGGATCATCTCGACCGCCGAGGCGCCGTTTGGCGGGATGAAATCCTCGGGCCTGGGCCGCGAGGGGTCGAAATACGGGATCGAGGACTATCTGGAGATCAAGTATCTCGCACTGGGCGGCATCGGCGCGTAAGCGGGCACCGGAAGGGGCAGGCAGCCCCTTCCGGTCGTCCGCCCCGCGGTCAGTTCGCCGCGAAGCAGTAGAACAGCCCGGCCCCGCCGGTGGATTTCAGGTCGGCCTGGCTGCAGCCGCCATCCGGCCCGCGCGAGGGGTGCGACGTGTTCCACGATTTCGACGCGTCGTCGTCGCGCAGCCCCTGGCGGTCGATATGGCCGAGCATCGCCGCGCCCTGCGTGCTGCTGGTCCAGTTCCGGCAGGTCCGATCCTCGCCCGGCGGGAAGGCGCGCCCGTCCGCCTGCGAGCCCGTCAGCACGTCGTGCCAGTTCGGATTGAAGCCGCGCCCGGCCACCACTGCGCCGCGGTCGGTCAGCGACGTCGCCGGCGCCAGCTTGTTGTTCGGGCTGTGCAGGTCATCGACGCCGGTGGCGATCACGTCGCCCTTGAAGTTCTGCCACGGACCCTTGCCGATCCGGTCACGCGCGTTCACCGCCGGCTTGTCGCCGGCCGCCTGCGTGCTGAGATAGGCGCGCCAGGTCTTGCCCCCCGCACCCGCCGCCTGCGCCAGCGCCTGGCAGCGCTGGTCCGCGCCTTCCAGCCCGCCGAGATCGGCACCCTTGCCCGAGCCTTCCGTGGTGACGAAGAACGTCATGTTCGGCGCCTGCGGCTGCTGCGCCACCGCCGGGGCCAGCAGGCCCACCGCCGCGATCCCCATCGCCGCCAGCCGCACCGCCCTTGTCGTGTTGTGCATCGTTGCCTCCCGTTCCGCGTGGCCACCAGGGCGGGGCCCGCGATGACAGTATCGACGCCAGGCCGGGGGGCATTATTCCCGAACCGGATCAGTGCGCCGGTTCGGCCAGAGCCGCCGTCAGGTCGCCCATCGGCTTCTGCCCCGCCCGCGCCATCGCCGCATCGCGCGCGGTGATCCCCGGCAGCGGCGGCAGCCCGAAGCGACGGGCGATCAGGCGGATGATCGATGTCGTGTCATAGGCGGTATGGTCGACATGGCCGCGCCGCGCGAATGGGGACAGAATGATGGTGGGGATGCGCGTGCCGGGGCCCCATTCATCGCCGCGCGGCGGGGCGACATGGTCCCAGAACCCGCCATTCTCGTCATAGGTCACGATCACCAGCGTCGTCGCCCATTTCGGGCTGTCCATCAGCGCCTTCACCACCTTGGCGATGTGCTCGTCGCCGGCCAGCACCGCCGCATAGCCCGGATGCTCGTTCAGATTGCCCTGCGGCTTGTAGAACGAGACCTGCGGCAGGTCCCCCTTGCGCGCCAGGCGGATGAACGCATCGCCGTCCAGGCCGCCGTCGCGCAGGCGCTTGCTGCGCATCTGCGTGCCGGGGGCGAAGGCGGCGAAGTAGTTCAGCGGCTGGTGATGGAACTGGAAATTCGCCGCCGGGCTGGGGGAGCGGTTGTCGAGCGCATCCTGCCAGGCGCCGGCGTACCACGCCCATTCGATGCCGCGCCGCTCCAGCAGGTCGCCGATCGTGTCGGCGGCCTGCGGCGGCAGGTATTCGGCCTGGTCGGGCGCGGCAAAGGCTTTCTCGGCATCGGATTTCGGCGGCAGGCGGCTGGGCTGGAAGGGCGGCTGCATGGTGTTCACGGCGCGGAAATCGGGGCCCGGGGTCAGTGCCCCGTCGCCGGCGAACACGGGCGGGCCGTCCAGCGCCGATTTCGGGCTGTTCGGGGCCACCGCCAGCGCGCGCCCGGTGCGGTCGGGCCGGGCGATCAGGCCTCTGGCGGGGCTTTTGTCGGCGTTCGGGTAGGTGGGGGCGGTCCTGCTCGCGCGGGGGGGGTCCATCAGGCCGTCGGGCCTAGGCGCCGCGACGAGGGCGTCGAGGGCTTTCGTGATGCGGCTCGCCTCCAGCGGCTCGCCGATGACGCC
>CAYZKM010000786.1:0-2205 GCA_964478525.1 uncultured Bifidobacterium sp. | reverse complement strand
GGGCGACGATCGCCGCGCGCACCGATGCGTTCGAGGCGAGCGACGACCGCACCATCCTGCTGCGGCTCAGTCGTCCGTTCCCTGCCCTGGCGAAAGTGCTGTCGAAGAACCAGACATCACCGATCATCGTGCCCGAACGCATCGCCGCGACCGATCCGTTCAAGCAGATGACCGAGGTGGTGGGCAGCGGCCCATTCCGTTTCGTTGCCAACGAACAGGTCATCGGCAGCCGCGCGGTGTTCGAGCGGTTCGACGGATACGTGCCGCGCGACGAGCCGGCCAGCTTCACCACCGGCGGCAAGCGCGTGCATGTCGATCGCGTGGTCTGGCACATGATCCCCGATCCCGGCACCGCGGCGAACGCGCTGGTGACCGGCGAGATCGACTGGGTGGAGATGCCGCTGCCGGACCTGATGCCGATGCTGGCGCGGCAGCCGAACCTGAACACCGGGCACATCGACCCGTTCGGCATCATCGGCGGGCTGCGGCCCAACCATCTGCACGCACCCACCGCCAATGCCGGCGTCCGGCGCGCGATGCTGGCGGCGATCGACCAGCGGGAAGTCATGACAGCCGTCATGGGCGACGATCCGTCGGGATGGCAGGCGCCGGTCGGGTATCTGGTGTCGGGCAAGCCGTCGGTGGACGAGGCGGGGATGGATTTCCTGCGCAACCGGCAATCGCCCGCCGCGATCAGGGCGATGCTGGACAAGGCGGGATACCGCGGCGAACGCGTGGTGATGCTGCATCCGACCGATCAGAGCTTCTACAGCGCGATGTGCAGCGTCGCCGCCGAGGCGCTGAAGGCCGTCGGGATCAATCTCGACGACCAGGCGATGGATTGGGGCACGGTGGTGCAGCGGCGCACCAGCAAGGAGGGATTGGACAAGGGCGGATGGTCGCTGTTCCCGTCCGGGCTGCCGGCGGGCGAGTATCGCGACCCGCTGCTGTCGAACGTGACGCGCAGCAACGGCAAGGATGCCTGGTTCGGCTGGCCGGACGATCCGGGGATGGAACGGATCTACGAAACCTGGCTCGACAGCGCCGACCCCGCTGAGCAGACGCGGCTGGAGCGGGAGTTCCAGCTGGCGGCGTTCGCCTCGGTGCCGTTCATTCCGATGGGGCGGTATTTTCAGAAATCGGCCTGGAACAAGCGCGTCACCGGCATCCTGAAGGGCACCGCGCCGCTGTTCTGGAATCTTCGGAAAGCGTAGCGCGCATGCCCACCGGCACCACCACGGGCTGCCCGTCGGGCCCGGCGACGATCGCAATCTCGACACCGAAGATCGCCGACAGCAGGTCAGCCCGCAGCACGATGCCGGGCGGGCCTGTCCGGACGGCGCGTCCATCATTCAGCAGGACGAGCGTATCGGCATAGCGGGCGGCGGCGTTCAGATCGTGCAGCACGACCATCGTCGTCAGCCCCCGCCGGCGGGTCACGCCGCGCAGCAGGTCCAGCACCTGGAACTGATGCGCGACGTCCAGCGCGCTGGTGGGTTCGTCCAGCAGCAGCACGCGCGGATTGGCGGCCAGCACCTGTGCCAGGAACACCAGCTGCCGCTGCCCGCCGCTCAATTCGCCGATCCGCCGCTGCGCGAACGCCTCGATGCCAAGCTCGGACAATGCCGCCGATACCGCGGCCAGGTCATCGTCGCCGACCCTGAACGACAGCGATCGCAGGCGGCCCAGCAGCACCACCTCGAACACCGTCAGCATTGCGCGGGCGGCGTTGTCCTGCGGCATATAGCCGATCGTGTCGCGCGCCGGCGTGGCCCCGCCTTCGCTGGTGACCGACCCGCCATGGCGCACCACGCCGGCGATGGCGCGCAGCAGGGTCGTCTTGCCCGATCCGTTCGGCCCGACGATCGCCGTCACCTCGCCGGCCACGATGCGCAGGTCCAGGCCGGCGATGATCTGGCGCGTGCCATAGCGGACGGTCAGGCCGCGCGTCTCGATGGTCATCGCCGCCCCGTCGCCAGGATCAGCCAGGCGAAGAACGGCACGCCGATCAGCGCGGTGACGATGCCGATGGGGAAGACGGTGCCGGGGATGACCAGCTTGCTGGTCACCGAGGCCAGCGACAGCAGCAAGGCCCCGAGCACCGCCGAGGCTGGCAGCATGTGGCGCTGGTCCTCGCCCACCGCCATCCGCGCGACATGCGGGGCGACCAGGTCGATGAAGCCGATCGTGCCGACGAAGGCGAGG
>CAYZKM010000785.1:0-2207 GCA_964478525.1 uncultured Bifidobacterium sp. | reverse complement strand
TCCCCGCCGTCGCCGCCATAGCCACGCGCGCCGGTCCCGGCCACGGTCCGGATGATGCCGTCGCGCACGACGCGGATGCAGCTGCCCTGCCGTTCCATCACATACAGCGCGCCGTCGGGGGCCAGCGCCACCGCCCTCGCCCCAAAGACCGCCGCCTGCGTCGCCGGCCCACCATCGCCATCGTGGCGGCCGTCCCCGGTGCCGGCGAAGGTGGAGATCAGCCCGGTCCGCAGATCGACCAGGCGCACGCGATGGTCGGCGACATCGGCGATGAACAGCCCGGTCTGGTCGGTGGTGAACGCCAGGCCGTTCGGTTCGGCCAGGCCCGCCACCGCCGCGGGGCCGCCGTCGCCGCTGTACTTGCCCGAACCGTCTCCGGCGATGGTCGTAATGTTACCGATCGCATCGATCCGGCGGACGCGGCGGTTCAGCCGGTCGGCGAAAAACACAGTCCCCGCCCGGTCCACCACGACCCCGTACGGTTCGTTCAGCTCGGCTTTCGTTGCGGGTCCGCCATCGCCGGCAAAGCCGCGGGTCCCGGTGCCGGCGATCGTGCTGATCGTCCCGTCGCGTGTATCGACACGTCGAATGACATGGTTGAACGTGTCGGAAAAGATCATGTTGCCGGCTGGATCGAACGCAACATCGAACGGATTGTTCAACAGCGCCGCGGTCGCCTTGCCGCCATCGCCGGCATAGCCCTGCGCGCCGGTTCCTGCCACGGTCATGATCGTCCAGGTCGTTGCGTTTGCCATCTCGTTCGGTCCTTCCCGTCCCGGACATCCCAAGGTTGTCGCCGCCGCCCTGTCAAGCGTAGGATGGCGGCAATGGATATGGACCGGAGGATCTCCAGGTATGGACGCCCAGACACAGGTCTCGACCGATCGCGAGATACGCGCGCTTTACGAAAAGCTTGAGGATCGCTGCCTGATGCGCGACCAGGTCGGCGCGAGCCAGGCCTATTACGAGCTTGTGAAGGCCGGCCGCCCGCTGACGGAAATCGTGGCCGAGGGCGTGCGCATCCACGCCCCCTATACCCATGTCCCCTACCATGAACGGCTGGACGACGGGTACCCGAACTTCGTGAACAACGACCACTGCCTGCTGTCGGCGCGGGCGGCGATCAACCTCTCGAAGCTGATGCCCACGCACCTGGCCATGCTGCCCTCGGCGCAGACCATCTGGTACATCCCGACCGGGCTGGATATCTGGAACCAGAAGATCAACAAGGCGCCGGGCCATTACACCCGCCACCGCGGCGACAGCACCACGGTCGAGGCGCCGCCGGAACCGGTCGTCTACTGGCCGGAACAACAGGCCACCCGCCTGACCGGCCCCCTGGGCGAGCGGCTGAATGCCTGGATGACCCTGGTGCACCGTGGCCAGGTGATCGATGCCTACAAGGTGTTCCTCGGCCTGATGGAGAACACCGGGGAACGCAAGGAAGTCCTGGCCGAGATGGTGTTCGCCGGGCTGATGGACATCCAGGACCGGATCCTGCACGCGCGATCCTACACCACCGGGCACAAGGCCTATCGCGCCCGCTCGGTCGTCGAGATCGGCAACGCGATCGGCTGGGAGAACGCGCGCAATACGATCTATGCCGGCGCGCTGGATATCGCGGTCGGGCCGCGCTGGTACTCGACCTATGAAGTCGCGTGCAACTACGTGAAGATGAACATCGAGGGCGAGGCCCTGCACGCGGTGCCCTATGGCGGGGTCAGCGAGGCCGAACACGCGCTGCTGAACAACACCGGCACGCTGACACCGGCGGAATCGGCCGACCTGATCCGCGCCGTGATCCGCGACACCGAGCATGCGGCGTACGAAACGCTGACCGCGCTGCTGAAGGCCGGCAAGAACCCGCGCCGCATCCTGGACACGCTGCAACTGGCAGCCAGCCAGGTCGTGCTGGAAACGCAGGACCTGAACAACTTCAACATGCCGCACCATTGCTATGAGTATCATAATACCTTGGCATGGTTCTTCGACAATTTCGACCACCCGCGCCGGCTGCGGCTGCTGTACGTGGCCGCGTCGTTCCTGAACCGCGTGGCCGACAACATGCGCGGCCTGGGCGATGTGAACCCGGTGATCATCAAGACCGCCGCAGGCGCGGACAAGATGGCCGCCGGGGCGCTGCTGGACCGCGTCGACGAGGCGATCTGCGCCCTGGACGGCCCCGCCAGCCTGTCCTGGACCCAGGC
>CAYZKM010000784.1:0-2210 GCA_964478525.1 uncultured Bifidobacterium sp. | reverse complement strand
CAGCCCGTCGTCGATCATGGCGAAGCGCCCGGAGGCGAGCGTGAAGCGCTGTCGATAGGAGCCGGCGACATAATCGCCGCTCGCGGCGCGGGTGAATGGCTGGCCGGTCTCCGCCGCGACCTTCTCGCCGAGCGTCTCCAGCTCCCTGCGGCGCAGAGTGTCGATCAGGTTCCGGGTGAAAGTGATGCTCTGGCCACGCCGCTCGCCGAGGCCCTGATCGACCAGGTGTTCGGCGCGGCGTTCCATCGCCTGCCGCACCTCGGCGCCGAAACCGCCTTCCGACAGCGCAACCGGCCCGCGGGCGATGTTTTGGCGGTCGAGCCAGGTCGCGCCTGACGCCGTGATCTGGCGATCGATGTCGAGGTCGGAGCGAACGGCTATGGCGACGCGACGTTGCCCCCGCGCGTCATCGAACCGGCGCAGCTCGACGATCGAGCCGGGCGCGCTGTCTCCGGCCGCATCGAGATCGGGCAGCTTGATGTGGTGGGTGCGTCCGTCGACGCCATCTACGACGGCATAGGCCGTGCCCTTCAGTTCGTCGTCGAGGCCCCGATCGACCAGCCTGCCGACAATCGGCGTATCGAGACTTTCGGCGGCTAGCACATAGCTGGCCGATCCGCGCTCGATGCCGCGTTCCGTCAACGCCCGGTGCATCCGCTTGATGATGTCGCCGCGCTCACCGAGTTCGCGCAGCGTCGTCTCGGCCGCTTCGTTGATCGTCCACTGACCGGGACCGACCTCGACGGCGAGACCGAGGGCTTCGAGTTTGCGCAGCCGGCCGACCTTCTGCGCGTGATAGGCATCCGGCTGCCCGCCAGGCGATGGGGCCAGGTCGATAACACCGGCATTCCTCGCATCGCGGAAAAGCTGGCGGTCGAGCTGAGTCCAGCGCTCCGCATCGACCTGACGGTCCAGCGCGCGGCGAATGTCGAGATCAGTTCGCGGTCCCAGTTCCTGCGTGATGAGATCACGCGCGCGGTCGCGCATGCCCTCCTTGATGTAATCGCGGGAGATAACGAGATCCTGCCCGTCGTCGCGGACACCGCGCACGATCAGATGGACGTGCGGATGCTCGGTGTTCCAGTGATCGACGGCCACCCAGTCAAGGCGGGTGCCAAGGTCCTTCTCCATCTGACCGACGAGATCGCGGGTAAAGGATTTGAGATCCGTCATCTCCGTCGCGTCGTCCGGTGACACGATGAACCGGAAATGGTGGCGATCGCCTTCGCAGCGTCCGGCGAAAGCCTTGGGATCGGCGTCATCCCCGCCAGGACCGAACAGCCGCGCCTTCTCCCCATCCCGGGTCACGCCCTCGCGGCGCAGATAGGTAAGATGGGCGGCGAGTGGCGCGGGGCGGGCGGTGTGGCGCACCACGCGCGCCTTGATGACCGCGCCGCGTGTGCGGGAGGTTATCAGGCGGTTTGCCTGGATGCTGGCGCGTTGTCCGCGGCCGAACCGCGAACGATGGCCGGACACGATCCGGCCCGAGCGAGAAACCCCGGCGCCGGCCTTCTTGGCGGCGGCGAGCGCCTGGGCGATGAAGGGCCGCGCGCGCTGGGCGCCGGATGAACGGATGCGGCCAGGGCGGATGCGGAAATCGGTCTCGTCGGTCATAGCCGAGACCCTGCACATCGCGCCAAGCGCCGGAATGCATGAGACAATCGGCAGGACCGCGAGGTGCGCAGAAATGCCGCACATCGCGAAAACTCATCATAAGCCCTTGAAACAACACGACCGACCGAAGCCGCACCTCGCGGCCTTTTATCCTGCCATCCTTCGGTCGTGTTGCCTGCACTCCACCTGCGCGCCCTCCAGACCACGCCAGCGCCCGCTATCGTGCTATCGGGAGCCGCCATGCTCATCGCATCGTCCCGGTGTCGGCGCGGGCGATGAACAGACCGTTCGACTGCGGCACGATTGCTGAAACATCGCGCACGAGAGAAGGGGATGATGAAGCGCCCGGAGCATCATCCGACGCGCGTTTTTCCGGCGCGGGATCGGCAGTGGGCGTGCTTGCCCGTTGCGCGATGAACAGCGGCGCGCGGGTCCATGCGAAGGGATCGGCGGGAGCGATGACGGTCGTGCCGGAATCGCTGCCGCCGCCGAGCGCCGGTGAGACGGAGGCGACGTAGGCGCGTGTCTCAGCAGGCAATGGCCGACCGGAAAGCGACGCCTCATAGCGTCCGGGACCCGCATTGTAGGCAGCCACC
>CAYZKM010000783.1:0-2212 GCA_964478525.1 uncultured Bifidobacterium sp. | reverse complement strand
GCCCGCCACCGCCGCGCCGGGCACCGCCGCGCCGCGCCCGGTCCCGCGGCTGACGACCGCGCCCAGCATCCGCGCCATCATCGCCGCGGTCTCCGGCTCGATCACCTGCTGCTGCGGCGGCGGACGTCCCGCCACGTCCAGCCCATAGGGCGTGACCCGCTTTCCCCCGTTGAAGAAGGGCGCATAGGCGGCGGTCAGTTCCAGCAGCGTCACCTCGCCGGTGCCCAATGCCAGCGAGGCATCGTTGGGCAGTTTCTCGTCAATCCCCAGCCGGCGCGCGACCGCCGCCACCGGCTTCGGCCCGCCGGCCTGCAGCAGCAGCCGCGCGGCGACGGTGTTGACGGACTGGGCCAACGCCTCCTCCATCGTGATCTCGCCCAGGAAGCGATGGTCGTAGTTCTGCGGGCTCCAGTTGCCGATGCGCACCGGAGCGTCCAGCACCGGATCATCGGGGGACATCCCCTTTTCCAGCGCCGCGAGCCAGACGAAGGGCTTGAAGGCGGAACCCGGCTGGCGGCGCGCCAGGGTGGCGCGGTTGAAGTTGCTGTCGCGATGGCTGCGTCCGCCGACCATGGCGCGCACCGCGCCGGTGGCCACATCCATCACCACCACCGCGCCCTGGGTCGCGTCGGCCGCCACCGCGGGACCGTCCAGCATCGCCACCATCCGGGATTCGGCGGCGGCCTGGATCCGGCTGTCCAGCGTGGTGCGGATCGTCGCGTCCGACCCGGTCGGGATCACGGCCCCCGCCTTGTCGGCCACCCAGTCGGCGAACCATCCGGGCGCGGTACGCGGCACCGGCGGGAAGGCGATCTGCGCGGCGGCGGCCTTGGCCTGCGCCTCGGTGATCGCGCCGGTATCCGCCATGGCGGTCAGCACCTCTTTTGCACGCGCAGTCGCGGCGGCGGCGTTGGTGTTGGGGTTGAAGCGAGATGGCGCGCGCGGCAGCCCGGCCAGCACCGCCGACTGCCACAGGCTGACCTGCCGCGCCGAGACGCCGAAGAACAGCCGAGCACCGGCGTCGACACCCCAGGCGCCGGCGCCGAGATAGACGCGGTTCAGGTAGATCTCCAGGATCTCCTGCTTGGTGAAGGTCCGCTCCAGCCAGATCGTCAGCAGCAATTCCTGCACCTTGCGCCGGATGGTGCGGGCATTGGACAGGAACAGCGTCTTGGCGACCTGCTGGGTGATGGTAGACCCGCCCTGGACCAGCCGGCCGGAGGTGATGTTCACATAGGCGGCGCGGGCCAGGCCGATCGGGTCGATACCAAAATGATGCCAGTAGCGCCGGTCCTCCACCGCCACCAGGGCGGCGGGCAGCGCCGGCGGCATGTCGGACAGGCGCAGCGGCTCGCCCACGATGTCGCCATAGGTCGCGATCATCCGCCCCTGCCGGTCCTGCAGCACCAGGCTGGGGCGCCGCGCCGCGTCGAGCGCCGATTCGGGGCGCGGCAGGTCGTGCGCGAACCACAGCAGCACCGCGGTCAGCGCCAGCGTGCTCCAGACACACAGGATGATCGCCCAGCGCACCAGCCGCCAGCCCAGCGACTTCCGCGCCGGCTTCGCTGTCCTTGCCGCCGCCGGCGGGTGCCGGTCGGTGCGCGCGCGACCCGCCGGCGCGGGGCGGGTGCGGTCGACGGCGACGGGGGCGCGGGGCGGGCGGGGCGGCATTGGCGCCCTGCCTAGCACGCTGTCGTGGAAAAATCAGGGCAATCGCTTACCCCCGTGTTTGCCCCCTGGGGCGTCTGCCCCCGTGCTTGCCTCCGGACGCGGTGTTCAGCAGACTCGGCGCCCGTCCCCCGCGCAAGGAGTTCCGCATGAAGGGCCTGTTCATGGATGCCGTCGACGATCTGGCATCGGTGTTCCATCGCGTCAGCCGCCCCGGCGACCCGCCGGTCAGCGTGAACGAACAGGGCGATATCCCGCCGGAGGCGCTGCCGGAACTGCTGGCGGGCTATGACTTCGTGCTGGACGACCACACGCAGATGCCCACCGCGGCGATGCGGCAGTGCAAGGACCTGAAGCACATCATCTTCCTGGGCACCGGCGCGCGCAGCTACATGAACCCCGAGGAGCTGGCCGCGCTGGGCATCACGGTGCACATCATCAAGGGGTATGGGGACACGGCGGTCGCCGAGCACAGTATTGCGCTGATGTGGGCGGCGGCACGTGGGCTGGCGGGCATGGATCGCGGCATGCGGGACGGCCAGTG
>CAYZKM010000782.1:0-2215 GCA_964478525.1 uncultured Bifidobacterium sp. | reverse complement strand
TTCCTCGGGCGTGCCGAACCGGCCCAGCGGAATCCGCGCCGGCGATGACGCGACACCGGAACGCACCATGTCCGTCTCGATCAGCGACGGCGATACCGCGTTCACCGTGATCCCGTCCTTGACCAGCCGAGCGGCGTAGCCGCGCGTCAGCCCCTCCATGCCGGCCTTGGAGGCGTTGTAGTGCACCCCGACACCGCCGGCCCCGCGCGCCGCGCCCGAGGAGATGTTGACGATCCGCCCCCATCCCCGTGCCCGCATATGCGGAATGACCGCGCGGGTGCACAGGAACGCCGATTTCAGGTTCACCGAGATCGTCAGGCCGAACTCGTCCTCGGTCAGGTCATCGACGCCGCGGATGATGGCCAGGCCCGCATTGTTGACCAGCACATCCACCGGCCCCAGCGCGCGCCCGATGGTTTCCATCATCGCCGCCACCGCCGCCGCGTCGGACACATCGGCGCCCACGGCCACGCCACGCCGGCCCATCGCCGCGATCCCGGCCACGACCGCGGCCGCCGCCCCGGCCTGCGCGCGATAGTTCACCGCGACATCGGCCCCGGCCTCGGCCAGGGCCAGCGCGATCGCCCGCCCGATCCCGCGTGAGGCGCCGGTCACCAGGGCAACCTTTCCGGACAGATCCATCAATCGCTCCTGAGGTCCGATTCGAACCGGTCGCGCCACCGCTCCAGGCTGTTCTCGCGCATGACCCGCAGCATCGCCTGGTGCCGCTCCTGGCGTTCCTCGACCGGCATGGTCAGGGCACGCTGCATGGCCTTCGCCATCCCGGCCTCGTCATAGGGGTTGATCAGCAGCGCCGCGTCCAGTTCCCGTGCCGCGCCGGCGAATTCGGACAGGATCAGCACGCCGGGCTCCTCGGGGTCCTGCGCGGCGACGTATTCCTTCGCCACCAGGTTCATCCCGTCGCGCAGCGGCGTCACCAGGCAGGCCTGCGCCTCGGCGTACAGCGGCATCAGGACGTTGCGCGGGAAACTTTTGTTCAGATAGCGCAGCGGCACCCAGTCCACCTCGGCGAAGCGGCCATTGATCCGCCCCGCCTCGCCTTCCAGTTCCCGCCGGATCACCTGGTACGTCTCGATGTCGGACCGCGATGGCGGCGCGATCTGCATGAATGTCACGACACCGTGCTGGTCGGGATAATCGGCCAGGAACCGCTCGAACGCGACGAAGCGCTGGGGCAGCCCCTTGGAGTAGTCCAGCCGGTCCACGCTCAGGATCAGGTTCTGCAGCAGATGCGCCCGCAACCGGGTGGCATAGCGGCGATTGACTGCGGTTTCCGCCTGCGCCCGCACCTCGTCCACGTGCACGCCGATCGGATAGACGCCGGTGCGCACCACGCGGCCGAACACCGACAGCGCCCCGTTGCGCATCCCGTCGCTTTCCAGCGCGGTGCCGCCGGCATGGCGCAGCACATAGTCGACGAAGGCGGACCGGTCGATCTCGGTCTGGAAGCCGATCAGGTCGTACTGGCACATCGACCGTATCAGCTCGGCATGCGCGGGTATGGTCATGAACACGCCGGGCGCGGGGAACGGCGTGTGCAGGAACAGCCCGATCCGGTTGGTCACGCCCTGGCAGCGCAGCGCGTCGGCCAGGCACAGCAGGTGATAGTCATGCGCCCACACCAGATCGCCTGGCCGCACCAGCGGGGCCAGCGCCTCGGCGAAGATGTCGTTGACCCGGCGATACCCGGTGAACTCCGGCCATTCGAAGCGGCCCAGGCCGATCTGGTAATGCAGCACCGGCCACAGCGTGCCGTTGGCGAAGCCGCGGTAGAACTCGTCATAGTCCCGCCGCGACAGGTCGATGGTGAACAGGGTGATCGGGCCGACCTTGCGTTCCGGCTTCGGCTGCGGGTTTTCCGAGACATCCCCGCTCCATCCGAACCACAGCCCGCCCTTCTGGCGCAGCGCATCCAGCACGCCGGCGGCCAGGCCACCGGCGGTCGCTTCACCCTCCTGGATCGGGGCGACACGGTTGGACACGACGACAAGACGCGACATGGACGGCGACCTCCCTCCCCCCTCACGCGGGAGGAGGGGCGGTCGAGATTATGCCGCCGAGGCCACCGGGTCCATGCGCTGCTTGCGCAACAGCTCGCGGTAGGGCCCGGCCCGGCCCGCCAGTTCCGCCGGCGAGCCATCGTCGACGATCCAGCCGTGATCCATGACGATGATGCGGTCGAAGCTTTGCAGCG
>CAYZKM010000781.1:0-2220 GCA_964478525.1 uncultured Bifidobacterium sp. | reverse complement strand
AGATCGAGGCGATGACGATGGCCGACAAGATCGTGGTGATGAACAGCGGCAATGTCGAACAGATCGGCGCCCCGCTGGACCTGTACGATCACCCCGACAACCTGTTCGTCGCCGGCTTCATCGGGTCTCCGGCGATGAACTTCGTGAAGGGCCGGATTCTGAACGGCGCGTTCACCGCCGATGACGGCACCGTGCTGCCGCTGCCGGGGGGCCGGCCCGGCATGGACGGCAAGCCGGCGGTATACGGCGTGCGGCCCGAGCATTTCCGCCTCGATCCCGCCGGCACCCCGGCCCAGGTGCATGTGCTGGAACCGACCGGGTCGGAAACCCAGGTGATGGCGGCGTTCGCCGGCACCAACATCATCGGCGCGTTCCGCGAGCGCATCACCACCAGGCCCGGGGAATCGCTGCACATCATGCCCGATCCCTCGGTGGTGCATGTGTTCGACGCCGATACCGGCCGGCGCATCGTCGCCTGACGGACAATCCGAATAAACGACACAAAGACGGAGGCAACCAGACGATGTCCATCACACGCAGAGAATCCCTGGCCCTTGGTGCCGCCACACTCGGCGCCGTGCCCATCATCGGCGCCCGCTCGGCCCGGGCCGCCGGCGTCGCCGACGAGGTGCCGACCGCAAACGTCAAACCGCTGGAATTCAAGCCCGAGGCCGGCGCCACGCTGCGCGTCCTGCGCCCGGCGAAGTTCATCGACCCCGACGAAGTCTACTGGCGCGCCAACACCAAGCGGTTCACCGAGACGACCGGCGTCGATGTGCGTGTCGACTTCGTCAGCTGGGAGGACATGCGCCCGCAGACGGCGGTGATCGCCAATACCGGCGCGGGCCCCGATATCGTGATCGGCTTCAGCTCCGACCCGCAGATCTATGCGCCGAAGATCCTGGATGTGACGGACCTGGCCGACTACCTGGGCGCCAAGTACGGCGGCTGGTACCAGCTGGCGGAAACCTATGGCCGCAAATGGGGCACCAAGAACTGGATTTCGATCCCCGTCGGCGGCGGCACCGGCCCGGTCGTGTATCGCGAATCCTGGGTCAAGGAAGCCGGCTATGACCGCATCCCCGACGACCTGGAAGGCTTCCTGACGCTGTGCCAGAAGCTGCAGAAGATCGGTCATCCCTGCGGCTTCTCGCTGGGCCACGCGCTGGGCGATGCCAACGGTTTCGCATCCTGGCTGCTGTGGTCGCACAACGCCTACCTGGTCGACGAGAAGGGCAAGATCGCGCTGGATTCCAAGGAGACCATCGCCGCCCTGAAATACGCGACCGAGCTGCAGAAGACGATGGTCGCCGGCACGCTGTCGTGGAACGATGTCGGCAACAACAAGGCCTATGCGGCAGGCGAAATCGGCCTGACCTTCAACGGCGTGTCCCTGTACTATGTGTTGAAGAACTCGCCCGATCCCAAGCTGCAGGACATCGCCAAGGACACGCAGCATCAGACCGTGCCGAAGGGCAAGGCCAAGACCGCGCCGATCCTGGCGACGCCGATGAACGCGATGGTCTTCAAGCACACGAAGTTCCCGAACGCCGCGCGTGAGTATATCCGCTTCATGATGGAAGCCCCGCAGTATGGCGAGTGGCTGTCGAACTGCATCGGCTACTGGTCGCAGCCGCTGAAGGCGTATTCCAAGATGAAGTTCTGGACCGCCGACCCCAAGCTGGCCCCGTTCGCCGACGCGATGAACACGCCGTACTACGACGGCTACAAGGGTCCGGTCACGCCGGCGTCCAGCGCGGTGACGGCGAACTATGTGCTGGTCGACATGTTCGCATCCGTCGTCACCGGCAACGCCACGCCGGAAGCCGCGGCCAAGGCGGCGGCCAAGGCGGCCGAACGCTACTACAAGCAGAACAAGGCCTGACCCGGCGACGCCCCGGCCGCCCGCGGGTGGCCGGGGCAGTCCCGTTACGGAGCATCCGACGATGAGCCAGCCCCGGACCTGCGTGCCGATGAGCCAGCCCAGGACCTGCGTGCCGATGAACCAGCCCCGGACCTGCGTGTCATGAGCGCGACCGTCGATACCACCGCGCGGTTCGTGCCGCGGCGGACGGAAACCCGGATCGAGAAACTGTTCGATTCCAAGCCGTTCCTGGTGACGCTGTGCATGCTGCCCACGGTGGGGCTGCTTGTGGTCTTCCTGACCTATCCGCTGGGCCTGGGCCTGTGGCTGTCGCTGACCGACACCACGATCGGCCA
>CAYZKM010000780.1:0-2230 GCA_964478525.1 uncultured Bifidobacterium sp. | reverse complement strand
CGGCCGGAAAAGAAGAACGCCCTGACGCGGGAGATGTACGGGGCCGTCGTCGGCGCGCTGGAAGCCGCGACCAACGATCCCGCGATCCGCGTCGTGCTGCTGACCGGCAACGGCGACACGTTCACCTCGGGCAACGACATCAAGGATTTCCAGGCCCGTGCCGCGCGCAATGAACGCAGCGCCGCGTCACCGTTCCTGACCGCGCTGTCGGGCTTCCGCAAACCCCTGGTCGCCGCGGTGAACGGGGCGGCCATCGGCGTCGGCACCACGATGCTGGCGCATTGCGACCTGATCGTCGCGGCGCGGACGGCACGCTTCGTGATGCCGTTCACCAGCCTGGGCCTGGTGCCGGAAGCCGGCAGCTCTCTGCTGTTTCCCCAGCTGGTCGGGCTGCAGCGCGCCAACGCCCTGCTGCTGCTGGGCGAATCGCTGGATGCCGAGACCGCCCACGCCTGGGGCTTCGTGCACCAGGTCATCGACAACGACGCGCTGATGGACGCCGCCCGCGCCATCGCCACGCGCCTCGCCGGCCTGCCGCCGCAGGCCGTCCGCCTGACCAAGCGCCTGATCCGCGACGGCAAGCCCGACCTGCCCGGGCGCATCGGGGAAGAACTGGCCGTGTTCCACGACCGCGTCACCTCCCCCGAGGCGGGGGAGGCGTTCCAGGCCTTCGTCGAGAAGCGGAAACCCGATTTCTCGGCCTTCGAATAGGGCGTCGACGGGGCGCCGCACAGGCGTCACTATGGGCCGGCAAACATGAAGCCGGTCGGGGTCCATGCATTTCGATCTGAAGCTGTGGCGCATGACACAGGGTCTGCGCGGGCGTATCACGCTGGCCGTGGCGCTGGGTCTGCTGGCCCTGGCCGTGGGCATCGCGCGCTTCGCCTTCATCGGCGTGTTCCTGGCCGGGGTGCTGCATGGGCGGATGCCGCTGCTGCCGCTGGCCGGCGCCGCCATCGCCATCCTGGCGCGTGGCGCGCTGGATCATGCCCGCACCCTGATCGCCCACCAGACCGCCATGCGCGTGCAGGAGAGGTTGCGCGCACGCCTGTATGACAAGATCGTCGCCCTCGGCCCCGCCTGGTTCGGCGCCGAGAGAACCGGCGGCGTCATGCTGTCGATCGTCGATGGCGTCGAGCAGCTGCAGACCTTCTTCGGCCAGTACCTGCCGCAGGTCGTCATCGCCATCTGCGCCCCGGTCGCGATCTTCGCCTTCATCGCCTGGTGGGACCTGCCGGTCGCGGCGATCATGCTGGCGGCCGCGCTGTTCACCCTGGTGATGCCGTCGGCCGTCCACCGCAAGACCTCGATCGCTTCCCGCGCGCGCCAGTCCGCCTTCAAATCCTTCGGCGAGGAATTCCTGGACGCCGTGCAGGGCCTGCCGACCCTGAAGGCGTTCGGGCAGAGCGCATCCTATGGCCGCATGCTCGCCGCCAAGGCCCGGGCGCTGTCCCAGTCCACCTTCTGGGTGCTGGCGCTGAACGTCACCACCCGCGGCTTCACCGACCTGGGCACCGCGCTGGGCGCGGCGGCGGCGTTGAGCGTCGGGGCCTGGCGGGTCAGCCAGGGCAGCATGAGCCTGGAGGCGCTGCTGATCGTGCTGATGGCGGGCACCGAGATCTTCCGCCCGCTGCGCGATCTGCGATCCGTGCTGCACCAGGGCATGAACGGGCAGGCCGCCGCGTCGGGCGTCAACACGCTGCTGGATGCCGCGGTCACCGCCCCGCCGGTCCCCGCGCAGCCGGCGCGTGCTCCGGCACGGGCCGATATCGTGTTCGACGATGTGGGCTTCGCCTATCCCGGCGGCCGCCGCCCCGCCCATCGGGGCCTCGGTTTCGCCATCGCCGCCGGCGAGCGGGTCGGGATCGTCGGGCCCAGCGGATCGGGAAAATCGTCGATCGTGCGGTTGCTGTTGCGGCTGCATGATCCGCAGCAGGGCGCGATCCGCATCGGCGGGCAGGACCTGCGTGCGCTGGACCCCGCGACGGTGCGCGGCATGATCGCCGTGGTCTCGCAGGATACCACGCTGTTCCACGGCACGGTGGAGGAGAACCTGCGCCTGGGCCGGCCCGACGCGTCCGAGGCGGAGCTGGTCGCCGCCGCCGGCGCGGCGAACGCGCACGGCTTCATCATGGCCCTGCCCGACGGCTATCAGACCGTGATCGGCGATGGCGGGGCGCGCCTGTCGGGCGGGCAGCGCCAGCGCCTGGCGATCGCCCGCGCGCTGCTG
>CAYZKM010000779.1:0-2234 GCA_964478525.1 uncultured Bifidobacterium sp. | reverse complement strand
AACGAGCACAGCCTGCTGGAAGCCATCGACTCCGCCCTGCGCCTGGCCGCCGTCAGGAAAGCCAGCCTGGCTGCTTAGTATCAAACACTGCAGTCATCACTCTGTCAGGAAAGTGTAAGACATCGCACAATGCCGCATCAGGGAGATCTGTCGATGAACCGCGACATGGCGGAGATCATCCGGAACCAGACGCCCACTTGCCTGCCACCCTCGGCGACGGTCCGGACAGCCTGCGAGACGATGCATGAACGCCGGATCGGCGCGATCCTGGTGACCGATCCGTCCGGCAGGCTGGTGGGTATCGTCACCGGCCGCGACGTCGTCCGGATCATCGCGGACGGGATGGATGTGGTCGCGACGGTGCTGGATGACGTGATGACCCGCGATCCCGCGACGATGCCGCCCCGATCCACCGCCATCGAGGCGCTGCGCCTGATGCGCGACGGCGGCTTCCGTCACGTGCCGGTGGTGGATGGCGGCCGCGTGGTCGGCATCGTCTCCCGCGGCGATTTCCGCGGGCTGGAGGCCGACAGGCTGGATGCCGAGACCGGGCTGTGGGAGCGGATCTGATTTAGCCGGCGCACCGGACGGCCTCGTTTCGTCACCGGCCGTATCGACCGGCTTGGCCAGGACCGGTGCCGGCGTGCTTTCCTGTCTCGTGACGCCATGATGGGCGCACGAAGGAAGGCAGGCGGCATGTCACGGACGCAGCGAACTCCCCACACCCCGGCGCCATCCGGGCGCACCTGAGCATGGGGCGCATCTATCACGGCTGGCTGGTCGTCGGCGTCTGCTTCATCGCCGCCCTGTTCGCCTGGGGCTTCGGCGTGTTCGGCGCCAGCGTCTACCTCTCGGAGGTCACCCGCGCGCATGGCTGGTCGGTCAGCCTGGTGTCCTCGGCCGTCACGGTATTCTACCTGACCAACGCGGCGTCGCTGACACTGGTCGGCGCCGCGATCGACCGCTGGGGCTCTCGCCCGGTGGTCCTGTTCGGTGGCCTCGCGCTCAGTCTGGCGGTGACCGCCATCGGCCAGGCCAGCGCGCCGTGGCAGTTGTTCGCGGCCTTCGTGGTGATGGGCCTGGGCTATGCCACGCTGTCGCTGACCGGGCTGTCGGCCACCATCGCCCCGTGGTTTGAACGCCACCAGGGCCGCAGCGTCGCCATCGCCCTGATGGGCGCAAGCTTCGGTGCCATGGTCGTGGTGCCGCTGACGGTGATGGCCATCGCCCGCTTCGGCTTCCCGGCCGCGCTGGGCGGTGGCGGCTGCATCGTCGCCGCGGTGCTGCTGCCGCTGGCCTGGGTGGTGCTGCGCCATCGCGGCCCGGCCGATCTGGGCGTCGCGCCGGACGGCGACAGGCTGGCCGCTTTCACGGCGCGTCCACGCGGCGCGCCGGCATGGACCCGGGCGGCGGCGATGCGCACCGTGGCTCTGTGGACCATCGCGATCGGTTTCGCGGTGGGGCTTGTCGTGCAGGTCGGCTTCCTGACGCATCATCTGAAGCTGGCCGAACCCGTCCTGGGCACCATCGGCGCCGGCTGGTTGGTATCTGCCACCGGGCTGACCGGGCTGGCCGGGCGCATGCTGCTGGCGACCATCGCGGACCGGGTGAATGTGCGGCTGTGGTCGTGCCTGATCTTCGCCTGCCAGACCGTCGCGCTGGGCGTCATGAGCGCCTGGCCCGATCCCGCGGTGCTGATCGGATCCAGCCTGGTCTATGGGTTCTGCCTGGGCCAGATCACCACGCTGTCGCCGATCGTGGTGCGCCGCGAGTTCGGCGCCGAGGCCTTCGGCGCGATCTACAGCGTCGCCGCGACGGTGATCCAGCTCAGCTCGGCCTTCGGCCCGGCATTCTATGGCATCCTGCGCGACTGGGCCGGCGGCTACGCGCCGGTGCTGACCATCGCCGCGGCGTTCGAGGCCGCGGCGATGACGATCGTCATGACAGGGTATCTGGCCGGGCGGGGTGATCGCGCCGCTACAGAGAGGTGGAAATCCGGCCCAGCCGCCTGATCCCGGCCAGCACCTCGTCCTGCGGCAGGCCAGGCCAGGCCAGGCGGAAGCGGAACTCGGTGGCGCCGAGCGCGTCGCGATAGCGCTGCAATTCGTCGCGCACATAGGCCTCGTCGCCGATCACGAAGCGGTCCTGTGCGAATTGGCGGAACCCGGCCTCGCCATCACCGCCGAACCCGCCGAAGCCGTGCCCCGCGTATCGTGTGTATTTCGCCGAGAGCG
>CAYZKM010000778.1:0-2235 GCA_964478525.1 uncultured Bifidobacterium sp. | reverse complement strand
ACATGTGCTTCATGACGAAGTGCCCCTATGTCCCGCCGCACGAATTCGACCTCGACTTCCCCCATCTGATGCTGCGCGCGCGCGCCGCCGACGCGCGGGAGCACCGCGTTCCCCTGGCCGACCGGCAGCTGGCCGAGACCGACCGCAACGGCAAGCTCGCCTCGATCGTCGCGCCCATCGCCAACTGGACGACCGCACGCACCAACACCACGGTCGGGCCGATCATGCGCTCGGCCGCCGGGCTGCACCCGGATGCCGAGTTGCCGAAATATGCCTCGCAGAGCCTGGAGAATCTCTCGGCCGCGACGCCGGTCCTGAACCGCGACGCGCCGGCCTTCGGGCGCAAGGCGGTGATCTACGCAACCTGCTTCATGAACTACAACACGCCCGACGCCGGCATGGACGCCCGCGCGGTGCTGGCGCGCAACGGCGTCGAGACCGTGGTGGTGCATCCAGGCTGCTGCGGCATGCCGCTGCTGGAACAGGGCCGCATCGCCGATGTCGCGCGCGGCGCGGCGATGGTCGCCGGCGCGCTGAAGCCGTGGATCGAGCAGGGCTATGACGTCATCGCGCTGGTGCCGTCCTGCTCGCTGATGGTCAAGTTCGAATGGCCGCTGATCCTGCCCGACGATCCCGACGTCGCGCTGCTGGCGCGGTCCACCTACGACATCAGCGAATACATCGTCGATATCGCCCGCAAGGAAGGCCTCGCCCCGGGGCTGGAGAAGGTCGACGGCACGCTGACCATCCACATGGCCTGCCATGCGCGGGCGCAGAACATGGGCCAGAAGGCGGCCGAGATGCTGCGCCTGCTGCCCGAGGCGGATGTGAAGGTGATCGAGCGCTGCTCGGGCCATGGCGGCGCGTGGGGCTTCAAGAAGGATCATTTCGAGACGGCGATGAAGATCGGCCGCCCGGTGGCGCGCCAGGCGGCACAGAACGGCGCCGGCTTCGTCATGTCCGAATGCCCGCTGGCCGGCGTGCACATCGTCCAGGGCATCGACCGGCTTGGCGGGGACGGACCGAAACCCCGGCTGGTTACGCATCCGGTCCAGCTTCTCGCGCGTGCCTACGGGCTCGCCACCTAAATCACGGGAGACAGTTTCGTGACCACCAGGCGCACCCTGACCACAGCCGATATCCTGCCGGCGGCGGAATACGCGAAGCACCGGCCCGACCATCGTCGCCGGGTCGGCGCGAAGAAGCGCAACCGCCGCGTCGAGGTCGGCCCCCATGTCACCTTCTACTTCGAGTGCTGGGAGACGATGTGGCTGCAGGTGCAGGAGATGGTGCATATCGAGAAGGGCGGGATGGAACAGGTGCCGGGCGAGCTGGAAGCCTATGCCCCGCTGATCCCGAACGGCACCGAGCTGACCGCGACCTTCATGATCGAGATCGACGATCCCGTCCGCCGCAAGCGCGTGCTGGACGGGCTGGGCGGGATCGAGAACACCGCCTTCATCCGTGTCGGTGGCGAGCTGATCAACGGCCAGGCCGAGGCGGACCAGGACCGCACGCGCGAGGACGGCAAGGCATCATCGGTGCAGTTCGTCCATTTCGCCTTCACCCCGGACCAGATCGCGGCATTCTCCTCGGCCGGCGCCGAGGCGGTGCTGGGTTTCTCGCACCCGAACTACCGCCACATGAGCGTGCTGGCCGAACCGGTCCGCGCTGAATTGACGGGCGACTTCATGTAGCCGAAGCTTCCGTCACCATGGCCCGCCCCGGCGATCCCGGGCGGGCAGCAGACGGAGGAAACCACAGATGTCGCTGCGCGAGGCAGGCGCCGTCACCGGCGTTGGTGAAACATCATACATGCGCGGCACCGACCGCTCGTCGCTCTCGTTGCAGCTGGAAGCATCGCTGAACGCGATCCGGGATGCCGGGCTGAAGCCGTCCGACATCGACGGGCTGATCCCGTATGGCCATGGCGCGGTGGCCGAGGACTTCATCACCAATTTCGGCATCAAGGACCTGCGCTTTTCCGCGACCACGCCGATGGGCGGCGCCTCGGCCGTGGCCTCGATCCAGTGCGCGCTGGCCGTCATCGAAGCCGGCATCTGCAAGCACGTCCTGCTGTCGCTGGGACGCACCGGGTTTTCCGGCGGGCGGATCGGCACCCGCGTGCAACAGATGCCGCAGTTCCGCGTGATCGGCGAGTTCGAGATGCCGTCGGGCGCCATCGCCCCGCCGCAGCTCTATGCCCCGATGGCGCGCCGGCATTTCGAGATGTAC
>CAYZKM010000777.1:0-2238 GCA_964478525.1 uncultured Bifidobacterium sp. | reverse complement strand
GGCCTGGATGGGTTCCGCTTCTTCGGCTACTCGCTGGGCTATGTCGGCATCTTCGGCGACCACCGCCCCGGCGTGACCAACATGTGGGACCGCTTCCAGGAGGTGAAGGACCGCCTGCCCGACAATGCCGGGCGCGGCGGCATCGGCACGCCCGATCAGCTGCGCGCGCACCTGAAGGGGTACGAGGACGCCGGGGTGGACCAGGTGATCTTCGTGCAGCAATGCGGGCGCAATCGCCACGAGCATATCTGCGAATCGTTGGAAACCTTCGCCGCCACCTCGCTGCCCGAGTTCAAGGAACGCGACGCGGTCCGCCAGACGCGGAAGCAGGCCGAGCTGGCGCCGTTCATCGAACAGGCGCTGGCCCGCAAGCCGCGGATGGCACCGATCGATCCCGCCGACGTCCCGCTTGTCGAATCGCTGGGCCGGCGCGGCGGCAGCCTGGGCCAGCAGATGCAGACCACCTTCGCATCCGACCGCGGCGGCGCCATCTCGATCCCCGCCGTCGACCCGCGCACGGTGAACGCGCGCAGCTGAAACCGTCGCCCCGAATCCGGTACCCGAATCCGGTACCCATTGATTAACGTGCTACATTCGACCACACTGCGGTAATGGACCAGCCGGGTATGGTCGACACCGCGCCGCCTGACGGTTTCGCCCACAACGAAACCTGACGGCGGTGTTCCTTGTCGGTGAGTGGGGGCCGACCATGATCTGTAGCCTGTGCAGCGCTGAAAGCCCCGCCGGAAAACGGTTCTGCGGTGACTGTGGCGCGGCACTGGTCCTGCCCGCGCGCGCCCCGTCCGACCCCCCGCCAGGCCAGCGCCCCTCGCCCCGCCGGCTTGAGGTCTCCACCGTCGAACGCCGCACGCTGACGATCATGTTCTGCGACATGGTCGATTCCACGGCCCTGTCGACCCGCATCGACCCCGAGGATTTCCGGGACGTGATCTCGGCCTTCCATCGCTGCATCTCGGACGCCGTCACCCGCTTCGGCGGCTTCGTCGCCCGCTATGTCGGCGACGCCGCGATGGTGCTGTTCGGCTATCCCGACGCGCACGAGGACGACGCCGCACGCGCCGTCCATGCCGGCCTCGCCGCCGTCGAGGCGATCGAGCAGCTGCGCGTCCTGCACGGCAACTACAATCCGCGCATCCGCATCGGCGTCGCCACCGGGCTCGCCGTGGTCGGGGACCTGCTGGGCAGCGGCACCGATGTCGCCGGCGAGACACCCAACCTCGCCGCCCGCCTGCATACGATGGCAGGCCCGGGCGAGCTGATCATCGCCGCGAGCACCCGCCGCCTGCTGGCCCAGCAGTTCGAATACCGCCATCGCGGCGATGTCTACCTGAAAGGCTTCGACGAACCGGTCGGCATCTTCCGCGTCGTCGGCACCACCCGCGTCGGATCACGCTCGAAGCACGGCCGCACCTCGCCATCCGTCGCCATGCTGGGCCGCACCGCCGAACGCGCCAGGCTGCACGCCTGCTGGACCCGCGCGCGCAAGGGCGAGGGCCAGCTGGCGCTGATCAGCGGCGAGGCCGGCATCGGCAAGTCGCGCCTGCTGGCCGAATTGCAGGACGACGTGGCCGAGGACCCGCATATCCGGCTGCGCTATTTCTGCTCCCCCTATCACGTCAACAGCGCGCTGCAGCCGGTCGTCACCCAGATCGAGCGGGCGGCCGGGTTCAACCGCGACGACAGCGCAACGACCCGGATGCACAAGCTGGAAGGCCTGCTGGACACGCCGCAGGCGCGGCCCGGCACCATGACCGCCATGGCCGACCTGCTGTCGATCGAGTCCAGCGAGGCGGGATCCCCGCAGGCGCGCAAGGACCGCACGCTGAACACGCTGCTGAACCAGTTCCACACCCTGGCCGCCAAGCACACCATCCTGCTGCTGGTCGAGGATGCACACTGGAGCGATCCGACATCACGCGAATTGCTGGAACGGACCGTCGAGGCCATCCGCGGCCTTCCCGTCATGGCCCTGGTCGCCGCTCGGCCGGAATTCCAGCCGCCCTGGCTGGACCAGCCGCATGTCACCCATATCGAGCTGGCCCGTTTCGATCGCAACGAAACCGGAGAGCTGATCCGCCGCATCGCCCACGGCAAAAGCCTGCCGCCACGCGTGTTCCATGAAATCGTCGTCCGGTCCGACGGCGTGCCGCTGTTCGTCGAGGAGATGACCAAGGCGGTGCTGGAAAGCGACCTGCTGATCGAGCACGACGACCGCTA
>CAYZKM010000776.1:0-2240 GCA_964478525.1 uncultured Bifidobacterium sp. | reverse complement strand
CCCGGCGCTGATCTCCGACCCGGCCGCGGAAGGTTTCATCCACACCCAGTTGCAAAGCCAGGTGCCGCCCGAGCTTGCCGCCGAGTTCAAGCAGAAGTTCGGCGCCGAGATGGAGTTCTTCGTCCGCCAGTACTACACCGCGAGCAACATCCTGTTCACCGCGCTGGAGCGGGTGCTGGCCGAGGGCAAGCCGGTGACCGGCGAGAATCTGCGCGACATGATCCTGAAGATCCGCGAGTTCCCGGGCCTGGTGCCGGTGGTGTTCAACTCCAACACGGCCACCGTGCCGTTCGACCTGATGGTGATCCGCGGCGGGCGCGACACGCTGCTGGCCGAGCTGAAGGGGAATTGATGCGGGCAGCGTAGTAAGGGGGTTTCCGGCGGTGCTCGCGCTGCAATTGCTGATCAACGGCCTGGTGACCGGATCGGCGCTGGGGCTGGTAGCGATCAGTTTCTCTCTGATCTACGCCACCACCAAGCTGTTTCACGTTGCCCATGCCGGTGTCTATACGCTGTCTGGCTATGTCGCGTGGTCGCTGGCCACGCATGGCATGCCCGACATCGTTTCCATGGCCGGTGCGATCATCGCGGCGATGGCGGCGGGCGGACTGATCCAGGGCGTGCTGTATGCCGAGCTGGAACGGCGGCGGGCGACGCATCTGGTGGTGCTGATCGCGTCGCTGGGCATGCTGGCGGTGATGCAGAACGTCATTGCCGGGATCTATTCGCCGAACATCCTGCAATTCCCGGTGCCTTGGGGCAGCGCGATGTTCGTGGCCGGCGGCATCCGCCTGACGGCGACGCAGATCCTGACCGTGATCGTCAGCCTGGCGGCCTATGGCGGCACGATGTGGTTCTTCCACCACACGATCATGGGCAAGCAGATCCGCGCGGTGGCGTCCAACCCGTTCCTGGCCGAGATCACCCGCCTGCGCCCCAAGCGGACCTATGTCATCGTCACCGCCATCGGTTCGGCTCTGGTCGCGCTGCCGGGCGTGCTGGTGCCGCTGGACCTGGGGCTGCAACCCTATAGCGGCGTGACACCGCTGCTGACCGCGACGATTGCGATGATCGCCGGCGGCATCGGCAGCATCACCGGGTCCTTCGTCGTCGCGGTCGGGATCGCGGTGCTGCAGAACCTGTCGCTGCTGGTGATCCCCGGCGAATGGAGCATCGGCATCACCTTCTTCATCTTCGTGATCTTCATGCTGTTCCGGCCCACGGGCCTGTTCTCGGCGGGGCGCTGAGCCATGGATTTCCTGTTCAGCTATCTCGCCCTGGCCGAGATCTACGTCCTGCTGGGCCTGTCGACCAACCTGCTGGTGGGCATCGCCGGCATCTTCTCGGTGTCGCAGGCGGCGGTGTTCGGCGTGGGGGCGTATATCGTCGCGCAGTCGCTGATGCATGGCGCGATGGGGTTCGTGCCGGCGATCCTGGTCGCGGCCATCGTCTGCATCGCGCTGAACGTGCTGGTGACGCTGCCGTCGCTGCGGGTGTCGGGCGACTATTTCGTGGTGACATCGTTCGGTATCCAGTTGCTGGCAACGGCGGTGTTCATCAACTGGACGGCGGGCACCGGCGGGGCGAACGGCCTGCCCGGCATTCCGCCGCCCGACATTTTCGGCTTTGCGCTGGAAACCAACGAATTGCTGCTGGTCCTGACCACTGCCGCGGTGGGGCTGGGGTGCCTGGTGTTCTGGCTGACAATGCGCGCCCCGTTCGGGCGGCTGCTGCGTGCCATCCGCGAGGATGAACTGGCCGTCGCCGCCGCCGGCAAGGGCGTGCTGCGCGCCAAGGTCTCGGCGGCCGCGCTGGCGGGGGCTTTCGCTGGCACCGCGGGCGGGCTGTATGCGACGTTCCTGAGCTTCATCGACCCGGTCTCGTTCGACCTCGATGCCTCGATCCTGCTGCTGACGATGGTGGTCGTGGGTGGGGCGCGGACGCTGATGGGCTCGATCATCGGGCCGTTCCTGCTGCTGGCGCTGCCGCAGGCACTGACCTTCATCGACATTCCGACCACGATCGCGGCATCTGCGCGCCAGTTCATCTATGGCGTGCTGCTGATCGTGTTCATGCTGTTTCGCCCGCAGGGCCTGGCGGGGGAGAAGCTATGACCGCCTATCTGCAGGCAGCCGGTGTCGAGGTCAGCTTCGGCGGGCTGCGCGCGCTGCAGGATTGCAGCTTCACCGTCGAGCGGGGGCGTATCCCCTGCCTGGGCAGGCCGAACGGGGCGGGCAGGA
>CAYZKM010000775.1:0-2242 GCA_964478525.1 uncultured Bifidobacterium sp. | reverse complement strand
ATGGGCGACCAGCACCGCGCGGATCACTTCGAAATACTTGGCATCCTCCTCCACCACGCCCTTCAGCCGGCTCGCGAACGGGGCCATCAGCCCATAGGCCATCAGCACCCCCAGGAATGTCCCGGTCAGCGCGCCGCCGATCATCCCGCCCAGCACCGCGGGCGGTTCGTTGATCGAGCCCATGGTCTTGATCACGCCCAGCACCGCCGCGACGATGCCAAGCGCGGGCAGCGCGTCGGCCATGCCCTGCAGCGCGTGTGACGGATGCAGTTCCTCGTTCAGGGTTTTCTTCAGCTCCCGCGCCAGCAGGTCCTCGATCTGGTTCGGGTCGTCGGCATTCATCCCGACCATGCGCAGATAGTCGCAGATGATGGTCGTGGCGTGATGGTTGGCCAGTATCTTCGGAAACTTCTGGAACGCGGTGCTCTCGGCCGGCTTCTCGATGTGCGGCTCCAGCGCCATGTTGCCCTTGGTGCTGGCCAGGCGGACCAGGAAATACAGCAGGCTCAGCAGTTCGACATAGTCGTGCTTGTGATACGACCCGCCCTTCAGGATCTTCCCGAACGATCCCATCGTATGCTTCACGTCGTGCATGCTGTTCGACATCAGGAAAGTGCCCAGCGCCGCGCCGCCGATCGACCACAGCTCGAACGGCAGGGAATGCGCCAGCGGGCCGAACTTGCCGCCATGCGCCAGGTAGCTGCCGAACACGTTGAACAGCAGGAAGGCGAAGCCGCCGATAACCAGCATCGCGCGCCCCTGCTATTGGCTGGCCTTGGGACCGTTCGCCTCGCGCAGCACCACGATGGCGATGCGGCGATTGGCGGCGGCCAGCGGATCGGCGGGCAGCAGCGGGTCGCGGTCGGCGTGCCCGGTCACGCTGCGGATGCGCGCGATCGCCAGCCCGTTCTCGACCAGCAGCCGCCTGGTGGCGTTGGCGCGTTCGGCCGACAGCTCCCAGTTCGTTCGTTCCTTGCCCGGAAAGGGCGCGGCATCGGTGTGTCCGGCGATGGAGATCGCCTGCGGCAGTTTCGCCAGCACCGGTCCCACCTTCTGCAGCAGCAGCCGCGCGCGTTCGTTCGGCACAGACGAACCGGTGGCGAACATCGGCTGCTTCACCTCGTCCATGATCTGGATGCGCAGCCCCTCGGGCGTCATGTCGATGGCCAGCTGGCGCGCCAGATCGGCCAGGGCGGGATCGCCGCGCACGGCGGCCCTGATCTGTTCGGCCGCCTGCTCGAACGCCGCCTTTTCCTGGCGTTCCCTCTCGGCGCGGATCTCGGCATCGGTCGGCGGGCGGGTCGCGTCCGAGACATCATCACCCTCGGTCAGCGCGCGTCCGGCCAGGCCCGTGCCATCCGGTTCGTTGCCCATGCGCAGGGCGGCCTTGCCGGTCAGCGGCGGGGTGCGTCCGGTCTCGGCACCATCATCGACCACCTCGGCGGGCGTCGACAGGGCCTTCCTGTAGATCTCGGTATCGCCGGGCTCGACGTCCTGCACCACCGGGCGCTTGCCGGTAACGATCTCGACCGAGCCCTTGTCGGACACCAGCGCGCCCTCGGCGAAGGCGGTATGGCCGCCGAAGGGCTGGCCGGTGCCCGAGGAGGCATGGCTCAGCAGGTTGTTCGGGCTGAAATAATCGGCCAGGCCCTTGCGCTGGTCCTCGGTGGTGGCGTTCAGCAGCCACATCAGCAGGAAGAACGCCATCATCGCGGTCACGAAATCGGCGTAGGCAACCTTCCAGGCGCCGCCGTGATGGCCGCCCTCGACGATCTCGTATTTCTTGATGATGACCCCGCCCTTGGAGTCGCGATTTCCAGCCATGTCATCCCGGTCCGCGTTGCCAGGACCCAGGATGGCAGGAAGTGATTAACGAACTCTCACCAGTGCGGGACCGATCATGCGGTGATGCGATCGATCTCGGCCAGCTCGTCTGCCGTCAGTTTCCACGCGCCGGCCTTGACGTTCTGTTCCAGCTGGTCGGGCCGTGTTGCGCCGGCGATCACCGAGGTGACCGGCGCCTATGCCAACACGCAAATGCCCGTCGCGCGCCTGCTGCAATATCCGAATGTCGACGCGCAATCGTTCCCGCCCGGCGACAAGGTCGCCGATCCCGAAGGCAATCTGTCGATCGACGGGACCTTGACGCGCCTCCATGCCTGCTCCGGGAACTGGGCGTTGACGACAAGCCGCGACGGCCAGCGCGGCTGGTGGCGCGGTATCTGTTCCAACCAGGCGACGA
>CAYZKM010000774.1:0-2257 GCA_964478525.1 uncultured Bifidobacterium sp. | reverse complement strand
GAAATTGGCGGCCGAGGGCAGGACCTCAAAGCCGAGGCGGGTCAGCCCCGCGGACATGCGATCGCGTTCCTGCATCACCATCGTCCGGCCGCGCTGGAACCAGGCCTCGTCGTCCAGTGAGGCGCGGGCGCCGGCCTGCGCGGTGCGGCCCAGCGGGTAGGAGTTGAAGCTGTCCTTGACGCGGACCAGGCCCTCGATCAGGCCTGCATCGCCGATCGCGTAGCCGACGCGCAGCCCGGCCAGGGCGCGGGACTTCGACATGGTGTGGACCACCAGCAGGTTCGGATGGGTCCCGACCAGCGGGATGGCCGTCTCGGCGCCGAAATCGACATAGGCCTCGTCGATCACCACGGGCTTGTCGGGATGCGCGTCCAGCAGGGCGGCGATCTCGGCCCGGGTCAGGGCGATGCCGGTGGGCGCGTTCGGGTTCGCGATGATGATCGCCCCGGCGGGACGGTCATAGTCGGCGATGCGGATGCGCAGCCCGTCATCCAGCGGCACCCCCTGGGCCGTGATGCCGAACAGCCCGCAATAGGCCGCGTAGAAGCTGTAGGTGATGTCGGGCAGCAGCAACGGCCCGTCCTGTTTCAGCAGGGCGACGAACGCATGCGCCAGCACTTCGTCCGAGCCGTTGCCGACGAAGACCTGATCCAGCTTCACCCCGTGATAGCCGGCCAGTGCCTGGCGCAGCGCGATCGCCTCGGGGTCGGGATACAGGCGCAGCGTGTCGGCCGCCTCGGCGCGGATCGCATCCAGCGCGCGCGGTGACGGGCCGTACGGGTTCTCGTTGGTGTTGAGCTTCACCAGATCCGGGATGCGCGGCTGCTCGCCGGGCACATAGGGGTGCAGGCCGTGCACCAGCCGGCTCCAGAATTGGCTCATCGTCTCTGCTCCACGCCTGTCTGACAGCGGCGATTACGCCACCGCTCGCCCGCCGTCGACATAGAGGTTCACGCCGTTGATGTAGCACCCGGCGTCGGAGCACAGCAGCAATGCCGCGCCGGCCAGGTCATCGGGGCGGCCGAGGCGCCCGGCGGGGATGCGCTGGACCAGCGCCTCGGCCTCGGTCGCCATCTGTGCGCGGTTGCGCGCGGTCAGGATCGCGCCGGGGGCCAGGTTGTTGACGGTGACGCCCTGGCCGCCGAACTGGCGCGCCAGGTTCCAGGTCCAGTTGAGCTGCGCGGCCTTGGTGCCGGCATAGACCATCATCTGCGGATGCGGGCGCACCTGCTGGACGCTGCCGATCGTCACCACCCGGCCCCAGCCGCGCGCGCCCATCGGCGGGATCAGGGCCTGCAGCAGCTCCAGCGTGGTGCGCAGGTTGACGGCGATCTGGCGGTCGAAGTGGTCACGGGTGATGGCGCGGTACTCCTCGGGCAACTCGATCGAGGCGTTCAGCACCAGGATGTCCACCGCCGCCCAGGCGGTGACGGCGGCGGCCAGCGTCGTTCCGGCATCGTCGCGGGCGAAATCCTGGCCGAAGGCACGGGCAACGCCGCCAGCGGCCTCGATCTCCGCCACCACGGCGGCGGCGTCGCGGGCCTCCTCCTCGGTGCCGGCATGGTGGATGGCCAGGCGCGCACCCGCCCCGGCCAGCGCCAGGGCAATGGCGCGCCCGATCTCGCGGCGGGCACCGGTGACCAGGGCGGTGCGGCCCGAGAGGCGGAAGCGGTCGATCGTGTGCAGCGGCATGTCGGCATCCCCGGTGAGGCTGCCCCTTATAGCGCGGCGGACGGTTCGTCCCACTCACCCCGTACTGTTTCCCCGGGAACGGCCCCCGCGGGCCGTCACCCTGGACCGCGTGGCACAACGGCGGCACAGTCCGTGGTGCAACCGCGCCCCGATGGGCGCATCCCCGGGAAGGAAAATCCTCCATGGCTCGCGTGCCGTATCTCGAAGTCTCCGACCTCGCGCCGGAAGACCAGGACCTGCTGAAGCGCCCGATCTGGCTGTTCAAGGCGCTGGTCAATTCCCCCAAGGCCGCGCGCGCCTTCCACGGCCTGGGCAACTACATCCGCTATGGCAGCAAGCTGGACATGCGGTTGCGTGAATTGGCGATCCTGCAGGTGGGCTGGCTGGCGAAGTCGCCCTATGAATGGTCGCACCATGTCAAGCTGGGCCTGGATTTCGGCGTATCCGAAGCCGACATCCATGCGCTGATCGCCGATACCGCGGGCAAGCCCACGTCGCTGGACGACAACGCGAAGCTGGTGCTGCAGGCGGCACGCGAGATCACCAATGACGGCGAGATGACGGC
>CAYZKM010000773.1:0-2269 GCA_964478525.1 uncultured Bifidobacterium sp. | reverse complement strand
GCCACGACGGTCAGCAGCCGGTTCTCCGATTTCAGCGGCATCTCGGTGATGCGCACCAGGTCGCACTGGATCGGCAGCGTCTGGGCGCAGCCGGCCAGCGCCAGGCCCAACGCCAGGCCCAACGGCCGGCACAGCAGCATGGCCAGGCGGGCGAACCAGGCAAACCGGGGACGGGGCATGGGCGTTCCTATCTGACCTGGACGGCAACCCGGACCGCGGCACCGCGGGCATCGAGCACGGTGATACGATAGAACCCCGGACCGGGCGGCTGCCAGCCCGCCTCGCGCCGCAGCGACTCGGTGGGCAGCGGCCGGCCGTCGACCATGAAGGTCATGGGTCGCTGCCCGCCCATCACGCGGATGGTGACCGAGCTGTCGCCGGGCAGCACCGCGCCCGGCGGCGGGAACAGCAGATGCAGCCTGTCGGCCGCCGGCACGGGGGCCGCCAGCGCCGTCGGCAGCGCCTGCGCCCGCGGCAGCCGGGCGGGCTCGCGCGGCGAGGCCGGCAGCAGGCCGAACACCCGGGCCAGCGCCGGCAGCGCCAGCGACACCCCGGTCGCCTTCGGGATGGCGGTGCCGTCGGGGCGGCCGATCCACACGCCCACCACGTGCTGGCGATCGAAGCCCATCGCCCAGGCATCGCGCCCGCCCCAGCTGGTGCCGGTCTTCCACGCCACGCCCTGCGGCCCGCCGCCGGGCATCGGATGGGTCAGCACATCCGCCGTCATCCGCGCCGCCGCCAGCGGCAGGAAATTCGGATGGGCCTCGGGCTCCTCCGGCATCAGCCGCAGCGCGCCGCCGGTCCCGTCGGTCGCCAGCGCCGCGTACAGCGCGGCAAGCTGGCGCAGCGTGATCCCCGCCCCGCCCAGGGCCAGCGGCAGCGCCGGGCGGGCATTGTTCGCCAGCCGCAGCGGCGCGCCGGCATGGCGCAGCTCGGAGGCGAAGCGCAACGGGCCGATCTGCTCCAGCAGCGCCACGGCGGGCATGTTCAGCGACCGCTGCAACGCCTCGGCCGCGGTGACCGTGCCCGAGAAGTCGCGGTCGAAATTCTCGGGCGCGTAGTTGCCGTAGCGCTGCGGCAGGTCGCTGACCAGCGCGTTGGGCGCGGCGATGCCCTCGGCGAACGCCATCGCATAGATGAACGGCTTCAGCGCCGATCCCGGCGAGCGCACCGCCCGGGTCAGGTCGATCGCACCCGAGCGGTCGGTGTTGCGCCAGTCCCCACCGACCGCCGCCCGGATCTCCCGGTCGCCGGCATCGGCGATCAGGATGGCCACCGAGGCGCGCTGCGGCAGGTTTTGCAGCAATTGCCGCGACAGGCGTTCCAGCGCGATCTGCAGCGGCAGGTCCAGCGTGGTCTGCACCACCGGGCGGCGCGGCAGGCCGGCGGCGATCTGCGGGGCATGGCGCGGCAGGCTGACGCGGGCCGACGGCACCGGGGCCGGCCAGGCGCCGTCGAAATGCCCGGCCCGCACGCCCGCCTCCAGGATGCGGTCGCGCAGCCGTTCGGCCCGGTCGGCATGGCGGTCGGGGCGCAGCCCTTCGGGCCGGCGCGGGATCGCCACCAGCAGCGCCGCCTGCGCCGGTTCCAGCATGTCGGGCGGGATGCCGAACCAGGCCAGCGACCCCGCGCGAATCCCCTCCAGGTTGCCGCCGAACGGGGCCAGCGTCAGCCAGATCTCCAGCACGCCCTGCCGGCCGAAGCGATGCTGCAGCTGCAGCGCGCGCGCCATCTCGATCAGCTTCGCGCGCAGCGTGCGCGGCCGCGGCTCCAGCAGGCGCGCGGCCTGCATCGCCAGGGTCGACCCGCCCGACACCACCCGCCCGGAGCGGACGAACTGCCCGCTTGCGCGCACCAGTGCGATCGGGTCGACGCCGGGATGCAGGTGGAAGCGCCGGTCCTCGATCGTGACCAGCAGCTTGGTCAGCAGCGGTGAGACCTTCGCCGGATCGGTGCGGAACCGCCACACGCCACCGGGCGCGGGCAGCAGCGCCAGCGGGCGGCCGTCGCGGTCGCGGATCTCGGTCCCGACCGTGGCCAGGCGCGCGAGATCGGGCGGAAACAGGAAATCCAGCAGCGCGCCGGCCGCGGCGAGCAGCCAGAGCGAGGACAGAAGAAGGGCGAAGCTGCGGCGCATGCGGTGACCGGATGGGTCATAGCACGCGATCGCCCCGGCGACATCGTTTCCGGCCGCATTGTTTCATGCCGGGGATCGGCTAGCGCGCTTTCCGGCTGACCGTAACCGGTCAGCGCGCCCTATCTCGTTGTT
>CAYZKM010000772.1:0-2274 GCA_964478525.1 uncultured Bifidobacterium sp. | reverse complement strand
CGCGGCGTCAACTTCCATCACTACGAGAAAGGCTGGCATCCGACGGCGACCATCGGCGTGTTCGGCGCGGCGGCGGCGTGCAGCCACATGCTGGGCCTGGCGCCGGCGAACATCGTCCGCGCGCTGGCCCTGGCGGCCAGCTTCGCATCCGGCATCAAGGCCAATTTCGGCACCATGACCAAGCCGCTGCATGTCGGCCACGCCGCGCGCAACGGGCTGCTGGCCGCGCTGCTGGCGGCGGATGGCTTCACTGCCGCGGCCGATGCGTTCGAACACAAGCAGGGCTTCCTGGGCGTGTTCAACGGGGCCGGCAACCATCGCGCCGGGGCGATCACCGCCGGCTGGGGCGATCCCTGGGACATCACCGACCCCGGCCTGTCGATCAAGCAATACCCGTGCTGCGGCAGCACGCATCCGGCGATCGACGCCATGCTGATGCTGGTGCGCGACAACGACCTGCGCGCCGAGCAGGTGGTGCGGATCGACAGCCGCACCCATAAGCGGCGGCTGGCCCACACCAATCGCCCCGACCCGCAAAGCGAGCTGGATGCCAAGTTCAGCGTGCAGTACTGCCTGGCCCGCGCGCTGGTCAGCCGCTTCGTCGGCATCGAGCATTTCGAGGGCGACGCCTATCGCGATCCCGCCATCCGCGCCTTGCTGCCACGCATCCATGCCGCCCCGCAGGATGCCGTCGACATCGACCCGTCGCTGCATTTCGGCGCCGATGTCACCGTTACCTTGACCGATGGCCGCGTGCTGTCGCGATCCGTCGCCCGCCCGCTGGGCCGCGGCCCGGACGTGCCGTTGCCGGAGCAACTGCTGGAGGTGAAATTCCTGAATTGCGCGCAACGCGCGCTGCCCGACGCCACTGCCCGCGCCCTGCTGGCGACCCTGCGCGGGCTGGAAACGGCCGGCAGCATCCGCGCCGTGACGGATGCCATGCACCCGCCGTCGCGCCTGGCGGCGGAGTAGCCCGCATGATCCGCTGTCTGCGCCGCGTGATCGCGGCATCGCTGCTGTGCCTGGCCGGCGGTGCCGCGCTGGCGGCCGACCCGCCGGCCAATCCCAACGCCACGCTGGTCTATTACAACCTGGCGGGAAACCAGACGCTGGATCCGGCCGATCCGCAGAACAACAGCTCGTATGCGCATGATTCGCTGCTGGCGCTGTACGACACGCTGGTGCGGCTGGACGAGGCCGGCAATCCCGGACCGGGGCTGGCGCAATCCTGGACGCGCGATCCCGCGCTGACCGACATCACCCTGACGCTGCGTGCCGGCGTCCTGCTGCACGACGGCACGCCGCTGACCGCCGCCGTCGTCGCCCAAACGTTCGCGCGCAACACCGCGCTGGGCAAGCGCGCCGGCAGCTCGATCCAGGAAGCCATGGGGCTGGTCGAGGCAGTGGAGATCATCGACGAGCTGACCCTCCGTCTTCACCTACGCACCCCCAGCGGCCAGATCGAGGCCTGGCTCGGCGGCACCGCCGGCATGATCATGAGCCCCGCGGCCTTCGCCGATGGCGCCGCGGGCGGGACGTTGAAGCCGATCGGGGCGGGGCCATACCGGCTGCGCGGTTTCGATTCCAACGTAAAGATCGTGCTGTCCCGCTATGACGAATACTGGGGCGGCACCGCGGGGCGGCCCGCCGGGCTGGAACTGCACTACACGCCCGACGGGCGGGCGCGGATCAATGCCGTGCGGTCGGGCCAGGCGACGCTGGCGCTGCTGGACGCGCGCCAGATCCCCGAAGCGCGCAGTGCCGGGCTGACGGTGCAGGTGAACGAGAAGAACGCGTTCTGGACACTGTATTTCAACATCACCAAAGCCGGGCTGGCGGACCCGCGCATCCGCCAGGCCTTCATGCACGCGATCGACCGCGAGGCGCTGGCCGAGGCGCTGACCTTCGGCAGCGCGCGCGCCACCGAGCAGGTCTTCGCCAGCACGTCGCCGCTGAACGTCAAGGCGCTGGACAAGCGCTATGCCTTCGATCCCGCCCGGGCGAGGGCGCTGCTGGCCGAGGCGGGGTTTCCCAACGGCATCGATGTCAGCATCCTGCAGCTGAACAACACCGAATTCCGCCAGCTGGCCGAGGCGCTGCAGGCGATGGTCGGGGAATCCGGCATCCGCATCCGCTTCGATGTGGTCGATGTCTCGCAGTTTCCGCTGTTTTTCCAGAAGCCGCCGCGCGGCGACATGATGCTGGGCCGCTATGGCGGGCGCGGCGAGCCGGCGCAGATGCTGTTCGAACTGGTCGGCACCGGCGGGCCGTTCG
>CAYZKM010000771.1:0-2275 GCA_964478525.1 uncultured Bifidobacterium sp. | reverse complement strand
CGGGGCGTCAGCCCGCGCCGATCGGTGGCACCTGGTGGGTGATGCCGGCCAGCACTTCGGCCACGTGGCGCACCTGCGTGCGATGGCCCTCGCGCTTCAGCCGGCCCGCCATGTTCAGCAGGCAGCCCATGTCGCCGGCGAGCAGTGTCTCGGCCTGTGTCGCGACGATGTCGTTGACCTTGTCCGACACCATGCGCACCGAAATCTCGGGGTATTTCACGCAGAAGGTGCCGCCGAAGCCGCAGCAGGTCTCGGGTTCGGTCATCTCGACCACCGGGGCGCCGATGGATGCCAGCAGGGCGCGGGGCTGGGCCTTCACGCCAAGCTCCCGCAGGCCCGAGCAACTGTCGTGATACGTGACCGGACCGCCGGCATGGCGCACGGGCAGGGCGTCGACCTTCAGCACATCGGTCAGGAAGCTGATCAGCTCATGGGTCTTCGCCGCCAGCGCATCGGCACGCGCGCGCAGGTTGGGATCGTCGTCGAACAGGTGCGGTACGTGATGGCGCAGCATCCCGCCGCATGATCCCGACGGCACGACCACATAGTCGAAGCCGGAGAATGCGTTCAGGAACTGGATCGCCAGGTCGCGGGCGGTGGCGCGGTCGCCGCTGTTATAGGCCGGCTGGCCGCAACAGGTCTGCGCCTGCGGCACCTCCACCTGGCAGCCGGCGTCGCGCAGCAGCTTGATCGCGGCAAAGCCGACCGATGGGCGGTGCACGTCGACCAGGCATGTCACGTACAGCGCGACTCGTGGTTTCCCGGATGTCATCGGGCAAACGGCCTTGTAATGGGCGGAGGGAACGCGGGATCAGGCGCTGCGCGCGGCCACCAGGCGCCAGGTCGGGTCCTGGGCGGCCAGGTCACGCTCGAACGTCCACAGGTCGGTGATCTCCATCACCGCTTCCGTGCCGGCCACGTCCAGGCCCTTGGCATCGCGGGTGAAGCTGATCTGATCGGACACGATGCGCGTGGTGATCACGCCTGTCGTTCCGCGCAGCGCGGCTTCCTCGATCGTCATGGACTGGATCGAGCGGATCTCTCCGACCTGCGTGTGGCCTGCCGTTTCCCGTGCCGTGATCGCCTGGTCGAACGCCAGGAACGTGTCGTCGGACAGCAGCGCCTTCAGCGTCGCGCGGTTGCCGGCGGCAAAGGCGGTCACGATCATGCGGAACGCCTGCTCCCCACCATTCAGGAAGCCGGCCGCGTCGAAGCTGTGGTCGATGGCCTTCATCTGCGCCAGGGTGCGGCCCAGATCGGACTCGGCGGCGGGGACACTGCGCTGCGCGGCCGGGGCCACGGATTCGGCCGGGCCGTCCGCCATCGGACCCGGCGCGGCGGCGGGCCGAGCGGGCGGGGCCTGGACGGGCTGTTGCGGCCGTTCGAAACCGGTGCGGCGCCCCAGGATGTTCCGCAGCCGCAGCACCAGGAAGGCCGCGATCATGCCGAACAGGATCAGGTCAATCGGAAAGCCGCCGGTGGCACCCATCTTCATCCTCCATCGTGCCTACAGATAGGCGTGCCTTGCCCCAGTGACAAACGAAACCGCCGTGATTCCGGGGATTGCCGGCATTTTTCCTGCCTTGTATGGGCAGGGAATGATCCTGCTGCGTCATGGACAGAGCGAATTCAACCTCCATTTCGGGGCCACCCGGAAGGATCCCGGCATCATCGACCCGCGATTGACCGAGCTGGGCCACCAGCAGGCAGCCGAGGTGGCGGATGCGCTGGCGCATGAAGGGATCGAGCGGATCATTGTCTCGCCCTATTGGCGCGCGTTGCAGACCGCCGAACCGGTGGCCAGGCGGCTGAGTGTGCCGGTCATCATCAATCCCATCGTGCGGGAACGATACGCCTTCGCCTGCGACATCGGCTCGCCCCGGACCGAGCTGGAACTTGCCTGGCCCGCCCATGATTTCTCCCACATCGACGAGGTGTGGTGGCCGCCGGTCGAGGAGCCATCCGCATCGATCATCAACCGCGCGGCCCTGTTCCGGGCCGAGATGGCCGCGTTGCCCAACTGGTCGAACACCCTGGTCATCAGCCATTGGGGCTTCATCATCTGCATGACCGGCCAGAGCGTGACCAACGCCCAATGGCTGCGCTGCGACCCCACCGCGCCGGCGCCCACGCAATTTCCGTGGAACCATTGACCCGGGCCTCGTTCCGATCTTGATGGCATCCGATCGGCAGCCGTGCTACCGGGGCGCGTCCCTTCAGCGCCCCCAAGCGCAGCGGTATTCAGACGGAGAACGTAATGTCCGAGACGACAACC